>JBBSYU010000001.1:0-3066 GCA_038045105.1 Nanobdellota archaeon
CTCGATTAACTCGAGATTCTATTGTTGGGTTGAGTCGAGTAATCGGCTCTCCCATCTTTTTTATACACCTCCTTTTCAGAATTATCATTACAAGAAATTCTCTTGTATTCTATTTTTTATCGTCCCTGTTTTTTCAGGCAAGAGAGAGAAAAGAGAGAGAAGTAAAAAACCATCTCATATTTATAAATCTGCCGATTGATTAATTCAGAAATCTATTTGAGATGTAGCTTAGTTCCAGAAAACCTTTATATATGTTAATTTCTTTGGATTTTCATCCCCTCGGTAGTATAACGGTTATTACAGGCGGCTGTAGACCGCTTGAAGGGTGTTCGACTCACCCCCGAGGGAGTCACTTTTCTATCCGAATGTTATATAAAGAAAGTGACGACTGAGGTACGAGGGATGTTATTTTATCCTTGCTAATAGAACGGTTAAAAAATCCAATAGAAATATTTAAATAATAAAACATATATTCTGCTATATGGAAAGCAAAAAAGATAAGTTTTTTGAGAAATTATTTTTAGTTGCGGCAATTTATGATTTTGCATTGGGAATTTTATTTTTCTTTTTATATAGATTCATTTTTAATTTCTTTAACATAACTATACCAGATTATCCCGCATATCTACAAATGTCTGCTGCATTTGTTATTGCAATGGGTGTTGGTTATTATTTTGTTTACAAGAATCTTTACAGGAATATTGACTTAGTAAAATTAGGGGTTGTCTATAAATTTGCCTATAGCTCTGTTGCAATTTATTTTTATTTCACCAATATTGCTAATTTAGTGTTCCTATGGTTTGCTGTATTTGATATAATTTTTATGATATTTTTTATCTGGTTCCTGGTTTATGCAGCTACAAAGACAGATAGAAGATATTTAACGTGGAAATAAGAGGACGCCTTTTTATTAGCAAGTTTTGCAGTAAATTATTCATTAAAAAATCCTGAAGTAATGAGTAATATCCAAGCAATAGGAAATTATTTGGGTTTTAGTTAAAAGATAATTATTTAAACCTTTAATTCTCTGATTTATTATGGAAACGCAAAACATAAATGATATTTCAAGAGAATTAATGAAAATGAAAAAAGAACTGGCAGAGTTAAAAGAATTTGTAAGATGTGAATTAGAATTTTCAAGAAGAACAGAAGAAGCATGGCAGGAAGTATGTGAAGGAAAATGCACCAGAATGAATTCTGAAGATTTTTTAAAAGAAATAAAAAGATGGTAGAAGTAATCTATACAGAAAGATTCAAAAGAATTTTTTCAAAATTAAAAGACAATTCCTTAAAAGATAAAGTTTTTAAGCAAATTCAAAAGATTATTGAAAATCCTAAAATTGGAAAACCAATGAGTTATAATAGAAAGGGAACAAGAGAATTATATATTTCTCCATTTAGATTATCATATGCATATATTGCTAATGAAAGTATAGTTTATTTATTGGATTTATATCATAAAGATGAACAATAAAAACAAGTTAAAAACCTGCCTTTTTATTATTATTTTAGCATAACAAAGCTTTAAAAACCTGAAATTACACACGATTTTAATTAAACTTAATAATTTAAAAAGAAATGAAAAAAACATTTGATGAAAATTTAGAGAAAGAAAAAGAGTCTGATGAAGAAGATGAGGAAGAAGAGGAAGAGGACGAAGATTCAGACGAAGATGAAAAAGAAGTAATAGTCGAAGTAGTTGAAGATGATGAAGATTCTGATGAAGAAGATGAGGAAGAAGAGGAAGAGGAAGAAGATGATGGGTACAATTCAGGGTAATTTTTTCTTTTTTATATTTATTTTAATTATTGGAATTGTGAAAAACTGATTTATTGGTAATAAACAATCTTAAAAGTTATGGTGTCAGTTGATTAAGCTTTGGCATCTGATTTAAAATTTCATAAAGTATAAAAAACCAATGCTTTATGATTCTGGAAACTTTACCTCTGCAATATTATTGCTTTTATCAAGCTCTTTTATATTATTGTCATTATCTATTTTGAAAGTTATTTGCCTGGAATTAAGATTGATTAATTTGAGATTTTCTATCCTAATCATAATTCCTGCTCCAAATTTGATATCTCCTGCTTTGTTTGTTTCAACTAATTCATTATTATCAAGTATGCTAAAAGTTACATTATCTGCGTCTATTAATCCTAAATTTTTGATTGTAAGATTAAAATCAAGGTATCTTCCTTTTTTTACTGCTTTTAGGCTTTCAAAATATAAATCAGGAAGATTTTTCATTGAATAAAGTCTTTTTAATTCATTTATTATAGAGATGTCTAATCTCTGCTTGCAAGACACTAGATAAGAATTCATGATGCTGTTCTTATCTTCTGAATGGTCAAATCCAAAAACATGCATAAGCTCGTGCATTTCAATATTTGGATATTTACAGTCAAGTGAGTTTTCAGGATATTTAAAAAGCAAAACAGTTCCATTTGTAATCACATTAAATTTTCCTGTCTGAATTATTTCTCTGGCACCGCATTCTCCTGCTATAAAATAATTCTTTTTCTGTTCTTGTTCTATATCTGGAAGAGATTTGTCATCCTGGGTGCAGGTTATTTCTATGTCTGAAATTTCAGAATCATCAATAATCTCATGAAAACTTATTATATTAACATTCTCTGAAAGTATATTAAATGCATTTATCATTCTTTGTTTTTTAACAATGTCGCAGTCTGAATTAATCTTATATGAAATATTATTATGATTAAATTTCATATTTGGATGAAACTGGCTTATTTCTGTAGTGATATTGCTGAATGTTTCATTGTTATTTATTTCAAAATCAAGATTTTGCGGGGCTCTTGGAATATCTCTGTAAAGAAAATAAGAAAGATAAGCAACAAAAACAGCAAATAACAAAATTAAAAATATTGTTAATATCTTTGTAAGAAAATTACCTGGAGAATTTTTAGTGTTTTTGTTAATTTCCTGCATTTTTTATTCCTTTTTATTAATCCTTTTAGTTTTATGATTCATATAAATAATTGTGTTATTTAAATATTTCTTAAAGTAATTGTTATTCTTTATTTGATTTATTAGTAATATCAAAAA
>JBBSYU010000002.1:0-2739 GCA_038045105.1 Nanobdellota archaeon
TGATTAAAAAAGGCAAGACAACTATATAAATGTGACGTTAACTATACAATATCCTGAATCTACAGCTACATCTCAAATTAAAATTAGGAGGCTTTAGTCTCTTAGTTTTTAAAGAATTTCTTGTCCATTGTCCAAAGAAATTCTTCTTTTCTTATTGATAGTGTGTAAAAATTAAGAAATGTTTTATAGTTCCAACTAAGAGGAGAGTTTTATTATCAAAAATTAAGCTCTCACATAAAGAGGAAGATTATGTTTTAGAGAATAATTATAGCAAAGAATAATTATTGTATTATATGCAATAAATCTCAAAGCAACTTCTTTTCTCCTCATAATTTTCCTTTTGCATTTAAAACTATCACCATATCTTTTCTTGACTGCAGAATTGACTGATTCAATTTTTGATCTCTGATGATAAATATTCATCTAAATCCAATTACATTTTTTATAAAGGTTAAATGCAAATTTCCAAGCGGGACTCCCCTTTGACTTTTTTGTATTCCTTTTTTTGAAAGGAATAAAAGCGCATCCTTTTTTATCATAAGCTAATTTGAAATTAGCTCTCGATAAGTAACCTTTATCCGCAAACACTATCCCTAAAAGTTTGAATGGCTTTAATAATATCTTAAAGAAAGGACAATCATTTCTTTTCCAGTCAGTAATTCTGAAATTCAGAATTAATAATAAGTCAGAATCTACTGCAAGATGAATTTTATCGCAATCTCTCTTCTGAATATTTTCATTAATTCTTATACAATACCAAACACTTCTACCAATACATCTTATTCCAGTTGAATCAATAATAATATTTAATCTTCTCTTGATAATGCAATAAATTAGTTTATTGTTAAATTGCATTATCAAGCTAAATTTTAGAAGTTTCATTGCTCTTTGGATAGTACTCTTAGAAGGAAGTATTTCCATTCTAAGTGGAATAAATATTCTCGGGTCTGTCCTCATATTTCTTTCATAATCCTCATAACTCAACCTCAGCATAATCCGTAAAATACATAATACCAAGAGTATTCTGTAATCATAGGGCTTTTTGCCTCTTTGTTTGTGTTCAATCGGATTCAATAGCATAGCTGTTGATAATAGTAAAGAGACAGAAAGTGCGATAAAGTCTCGATTAACTCGAGACTCTATTTTGGGGTTGAGTCGAGTAATCGGCTCTCCCATCTTTTTTTACCTCCTTTCATAGAATTACATTTACAAGAATATCTCTTGTGTTCTATTTTTTATCGTCCCTGTTTTTTCAGGCAAGAGAGAGAAAAGAGAGAGAAGTAAAAAACCACCTTATATTTATAAACCTGCCGATTAATTAAATTAGAAATCTATTTGAGATGTAGCCTGAATCTACCTTTTAAATATCTCAACAAAAACTTGAATTATGATATTTCATAACTCTTAATTTTTATTATTGGTATTATCAATAAGAATAATAAATTAATCTAGCGAAGCTGATTAATTTAGGGTAGAATGTTAAGTAGTCTGATTAAATGTTTTATATCAATTTAAAAAGAGAGAACCTGGAAGGCAAACTCCAGATAATGCCAAATATATTACATTAAAAAGTTATAATATATTTAACGGTTAGCCTTTTTCATCCTCTCTTAGAATATAATAAAATTGTTTTTGTTTATAAGGATTGTTGTTATAAGTGTTTGGAATTCTGGAAATTTTTTTATATCTTTCTATTTCCATAAGTCCTAGATGCCCCATAAATTGCCCCCACTACTACAGAAGCTAAAAGTGGGTAAATAGGAAAATTTTCATTAAATCCTATTTGCTCGATTCTTCCTTGAAGACTTAGTACCACATCATTTGTAAAAGCCCCTATAAGACCTATTAGTCCCCCTAACTCAGCAGCATAAATTATTTTTTTTGTTAATTCTTTCATTTTAAAACTCCTTAAAGAAAATAGAAAAACAGGATTTATAAATGTTTTTATTTTGTTGTAACTATAAAATAATAACCTTTTTAATTTTTGATATCATTTTTATTGTAATCAATAATTTATTAAATATAGATATGTTAGATTAATAATGAATGAAGAAGAGTTTAGAAAATTAGGTGAAGAAGCAGAATTGAGATTTAAGGAATGGCTTGAAAGACATAAGATTCCTTACCTATACATTCAGCAGGATTCAGATACTTTTTCTTCTGTTTTCAGATATGAAGATTATGGAAAAAGGCCTGATTTTATTGTTCTTCTTCCAAATTTTGGATTTATATTTGTCGACGTCAAAAACAAGAAATTAGATTCTCAGTATAGAAATTATTGTATTGATGCAAAAGAAACTAGAAAATATTCATCATTTCAGAGAAAATTCAATTTGCAGATTTGGTATGTTATTTCAAATGAAGATTATGATTTTAAAACCTGGTTTTGGATTCCAATTTCTAAGGTACTTGAATCTAGAATTAAAAAATGCACCTCAAATATTTCAGGTGATGATTTTTATCCAATTTCACCAGAAGAATTTATACAAATCTCAGACAGCGATTCTATTTACAGAATTTTTTCAAAAGATGTTTAGAAGAAATATACAAAAATACAGATAGAGAAAATCTTAGTTTTTTACGATAAGAAATTTAATTTGAAGCTTTTAGTAGTTGCATGCTGAAATCCTCGTTGTCTTGGATCTTACACATCAACTCTATCAACATTGTCTTTTACAATGGCTTTTGTTGTCTCGTTTTGCGGATGGCTTCGTGCTTAGATGCTTTCAGCGCTTATCC
>JBBSYU010000003.1:0-10845 GCA_038045105.1 Nanobdellota archaeon
ATCTGAAAAAAAATTTAGATAGACAGAGGCTGTACTTGTAAATACATAATGCCTTACTCTATCTTTCATAATATTAAGGAATATTTCAATTTGCATAGGGTTATAAGCATTGTTATCAATCACATAATCAAATTTAAATCCTTCAAGAGCATTTTTTAATTGCTGGGAATTATTGCGGTCTGCAATTATTTGTTTTATTTTTAAAGGATAATTATTGCGAAAGTTGCCTCTGTTCAAAACATATACTTCATCTCCTTTTTCTGAAAAATATTTAGCTAAAAGATATCCATGAAATCTTGCTCCTCCAAGAATTAGTCCTTTAGTCATTCTTTCCTCACTCTGCATTTAATATTAGGCCTTCCTAACCTTAGATATTGGCAGTCTCCACATTCTATGCATTGGTCATAAGGAACTCCTTGGGCATATTTTTTTACCATTGCTGGATCTGCTAATTGCGCTCTTCCAATTGCTACTAGATCGCAATCTTCTTTTTTAAGGTGCAATTCTGCTGTTTCAATATCTTTTATCTTACCTACACAGACAACCGGTTTTGTTAGTATGGATTTTATTTTTTTTGAATATTCAAAAAATTCCCCTTTTTTCATTGCTTCGTGTTTAATCTTTGAAGTGTCATAGATTCCTGCAGTGACACTAAAATATTCTATACCTGCTTTCTCTAAAATAGGCAATATTTCCTTGTTTCTTTCAAAATTTATTCCATTTTCAAGATAATCTTCTCCAGATATTCTTACTCCAATTATAATATTGGTTTTATTTTTTATTCCCTTCATTATCTCTAAGATAAGTCTCATTCTATTCTTTAGGCTTCCCCCATATTCATCAGTTCTTTTGTTAAAGTATTCAGACAAAAATTCATGAAGAAGATAACCATGTGCTAAATGTAACTCAATTGCATCAAATCCTGCTTGCTCTGCATAAATAGCAGATTTTATAAACTTTTTTTTAATATCTTCTATTTCCTCTTTTGTAATCTCCCTTGCAACAAAACCAGTTGGTTTGCAATCATAATAAGAAGGTGCAAATGGATTTACACCAGTAAAATCAGGATTACCTTGACCTCCAACATGCATTAATTGCATTGATGAAAATACATTATTCTTTTTCATTAATTCAGCTATTCTTGAAAACTCTTTTATTTGATCTTCTTTATGCAAACAAAGAGTATTAGTTGCCCCTTTTCCATCAAGAGAAACAGCAGCTCCTTCAATAATAATCATGCCAGATCCGCCTTCTGCTAATCTTTTGTAATAATCGAAAATTTTATTATTTGGATTTCCATTAATCTCTGCCCAATTTCCACCTAAAGGGGGATAAACAATGCGATTTTTTATTTTCTTTTTTCCAATAATAATACTTGTATTCCATATCTCTGCAATTTTCCCTCCAAAAGTATTTACTTCGGAGTTAATCAAGGACATCCAGGTTTTAAGATAGAGTTTTTTTGTAGATAAGCCTGAACTTTCAAAGTCATTAAATAAATCATTTATTAGTTTTTGTGTTTGATTATATAATCTTGGTATTTTATCTTTAATCCTTCCTCCATATATTGCATCAGTTTCTTTTTCATTCCAATTATTCCTTGCAAGATTTATAAGTTCAATTAAATAATCTGTGTATATTTCCTGAGCCTCTTTCATTATTTTGTGTATGGAGCTTTTAAATTCCTCAAATTCTTTTTGCTTAATCCACAAATGAGAATTCATTTTATTCTGATATCTGCTTATTATGTTTAAGCTGTCATAGAAAAGATTGTTCAACTTTACAGCTTCGGACAGTCTGGCCCTTAATTTTGTCATCTCATCTGCTACAAAATTAATCTCTTCATCCTGGAATTTGTATGGAATGATTGGAGCAAGATTATCATGAGGAAGATCTAAGCTTTGTTCTTTTATTGAAGAATGCAATTTTGTTCCTGGAAATACAAGCAAATTATTGGACATTTCCATATAATCCCAGCCATGATTTATTTTTTTTATAAATTCTATTTTTTCAGGAAGATCTTTTATACCTAATACCGGACTAAACATTATATGACCTACAACAAGAAAAAATTTTCCCATTTTTTCTATTCTTGAAATAGTCTTCAGGTTCTGTTCAACAGTTGTTATCTTCCTATAAGCATCAAGCTCTTTTTTTATTCCTGATTCAACACCTAAACCAATAACATCCACTCCAACTTCCTTAAGTTTTATGAAAAAATTATCATCCATTTTGTCTGCAGTTTCAACTCTTAAGTGTATTTTAAAGGAAGCTTCTATCTTCTTCCTTATTATTTCATCACAAAAAGTTTCTAATCTCTCAATGCCTATTTTTCCAGGATCTTCAAAAGAGCTATCTATAATATTAAAGAATATGACTCCATAATATTTTTGCAAAATCTCTATCTCCTCTATAAATTTAAAAATATCCCTGAATAAGACCGGATTTTTTCTTCCATTAATTGTTATGTTTGAACAAGATTCTGCGCAATAATAGCATGGGGAGAGACATCCTCTTTTAGACTGCATTCTTGGAGAAATAATATTTATTCCTTCTAAAATCCCCTTTTCCAAATAATCTCGTGAAGCAAATGGAAAAAACTTGAAATCTATTGGCTGTATTGATATTTCAGAAATCTTTATTTTATTATTCTTTTTATATAGGCATGCAGGAATTTTTGAGAAATCTTCTATATTTTGGTTTAGATTTCTGCATAATTCAATGAATGCTTTCTCGCATTCTCCTATTAATATATAATCTATAAAGGGATATCTTTCCATCATATTTTTTCCAAATTCTTTTGCAGAAGGAGTGCATAATATCATCTCATGTTGATGCTGGTCTGAATTAAAGAAACATATTTTTGTTTGCGGAAATTCTGACTTTATTTTTTTTGCAAATTCAAGGGTTTTATCAAACAAGGCAACCATTGGATAAAAGCAAATTAGATTATATCCTTCAAATTCCCCTGCATTATATTCATCAATGTTCTGGATATTTATTTTAACTTTTCCTTTATTCATTCTTACTAAAGAGGCCATATAACCCAGCGCAAGAGGATAATCTTTTTTAGAAAAATCTGATTTTTTTATTAAAAAAACAAGCTGACATTTAAAATTATTTAAAGGAAAATCCAAAATATAAGGACTATCTCTAAGATTTTGAAAATCTTTCCAAAAAATATCATTATTATTATAATCTTCTAAATTTATTTTTTCCATTTTCAAACGGAATTATTATTTATTATAAAAGTTTTTTCTTTCATTATCTAATTCCCATTATTTTAATAAAAATTATCTGAACATAAAATTATAAATCGCTATGGGGAGACTAAGCTTGTAAACTTTCTTGAATTTATATCCTAAAATCAATTTAAATATCATTTTATTTATAAATTTATGATCTTTTTTTGCCCATTCTTTTATTTTTGGCATCAATGAAGGATAGGCAACTGCCAATTGAAATAGTTTATGCAGGTTTTCTATTTCATTTTTATTTTCAAAGTTTAATATTGAACCATGATGAAAAGATTTAACAGAAGTTTTTCCTGCATCTCTCTTATCGTAATCCCGGTCTAGTAATCCTTGTTGTATGGCCACTTCAGTTAACTGGGTTTTTGGAAAAGGATAGAATATATATGGATGAGGAAAGTCCGCTTTTATTTTTTGGTTCAACTCAATTGTCTCATAGATGTTTTCTATTTTTTCTCCGGGAATTCCTAAAAGATTGCAAGTCCTGAGATAAATACCTTGTTCATGTATTAATTCTGAAGCTTTAATTATATCTTCATTTTTTAAATTCTTTTTTATAATCTCATTCCTTATATATTCATTTCCACTCTCAATACCAAAACAAACCTGAAAACATCCTGCTTTTTTTAGAAGCAAAGGAATCTCTGGATTTCTTGCAATAATATCTGCCCTCATTAAAACTAAAAAAGGTATCTTTATTTTATTTGAATAGTCTTCCAGGAATTCATATATCCATTTTTTTCCAGCTAAGCCAAAAAAATCATCATGAAATGTTATTTTTTTAGGATTAATTTCTTTTTTTATCTGCTCGAGTTCCAAAATAACATTTCCAGGGCTTCTTGTTCTTGTGAACCTTATCTCACTGCCATAATAATCATCGGCTGCATTATTATAACAATAAGTGCATTTGAATGGACAACCTCGCGAAGCAATCATATTTTGATTATCTTTTCTCCCTATTTTCCAGGAATATAATTTGTATAAATTCCTGTCAGGAAACTCCAGTTCATCCAGATTTTTCAAAACAGGCCTTATAGGATTACGGTATATTTTACCGTCTATCTTACAATGAACATTTTTTATTTTATTAATAGGTTTATTTTTTTCTAGAGCACTAACAAGTTCTGTGAAAGCCTGTTCAGCTTCTCCAACAACCATAATATCAACTTCAGGTTCATTTATGAAATCATGAAAATAAGTAGGATGGGGTCCTCCAAAAATTATTTTTATAGAAGGGAAATCTTTTTTTATATTTCTTGCAATTTCCAGACTCCAATCTTGGGAAAAAGTCATAAGAGATATTCCAACTACATTTGGTTTTTCTTCAATCAATTTTGGATATATATCCTTTTTGTAATCTTTTCCTATTGCAACAGCACAATTATGCCCTTGCTTTTTAACAGCAGATGAAAGATACATTATTCCTAAATATTCTACCATAAAATTTTGAACAAACAAGATTTTTGCCATGGGATTATCTATTATTTCTTAGTTTAAAAATATTTCTATCTTTTTGGATCCAATATCAAACTTATTCCATTCCCTCTTAAAATATCTTCAACAGTTTTTCCTTCTTAATAAATTTCACTTATTTTTATCCTTTTTAAGACTTATAAAAGTTGGCTTTCCATACTCATAAGATTCTATTAAAGCCTTTCTTGTTTCCTCTGAGTTTTTTGGAAAATAACTAACTATATTTTTAAATAAGCTCATAAGGACATTTGCATTTAATTCACTGTGTGTAGGTCCTTCTGTAGGATAGTCCCCATACCCTATAAGCTTGACATTGACATTTTGCTGATCAATGTCTAGTTTCACTTGTTCAAAAGGCCTTTCAATTAAAAAGGGGGTGATTGTAAAAACATATGGCTTTAGCCCTTCCAAAGCCATTCCAGCAGCAACACTAATCATGCTCTGCTCACAAACTCCAATATTCATAAATCTATCCGGAAATCTTTTTTTAAATTCATCAATTATTCCATATCCATAATCACCAACTATCAAAACTATATCTTTATCTCTCTCAGCTAATTCTACAATTATTTTTCCAAATTCTTTTCTCATTTTATTATAAGTTCTCGTTTTGTTCAAACTTTTTAAAAAAGTTTGTCTCATTTTATTATATTAGTTTTTAGGAAGATTAATTATATAATCTCCTGGATTTTGTCCTTTATATCCCTCATGTTCCTGAAACATTTTTTCCATAATTGCTTTATGATTTATAATACCAATGCCTATTCCGTAGAACATTCTTTCTGCCATATCAAGGGAGGTAAATTGTTTTTCTATAGCAGCTATTTGTTTTTCAGGATCTTTAAATATATGAAAGCTATCACTTAAAGCATATCCTACTTCAAAATCATTTCCTACGAAAAATGCACAATAAGCTATAGCCTTGCCAAGCCCTTGGTAATCATCAGTTACAACAATAAAACTTTTTCTTTGCTTTTTCATTATATGATCTCTAATAAAACAGAATAATTGCATCAGAGTATCAGCACCCTTAGGCTCTATGTTAACATCAATGTTCTTATTGTCATCTTTATCATATTCTGGAGCTCCTTGTTCAAAAGCATATTCCCACATAATCCTTGCTAAAGGCAAATCTTTTCCTGTATGCATATCTCTTCCAGCCATAATTAAATAGTCTGCAAGTTGTTTATGCAAAAGTTCACAACCTTTTTTAACTCTATTTTTAGTCAAATCAGTCAATACTCCATCGCTATCAACTTGGTGAGATAGGACTATAATCGCATCATAATGTTTTTTCTTTGTTATTTTTAGAGGTAACTCTCTTTTTCTTGCAGCAATAGCTAGTTCTTCAAAGGTAATAAAATTATTTTCTAATTGATATATCTCATCTTTTAGGTTTAACATTTTATTAATTATTTTTAACTCTTCATATGCCTGATTTAGTTCTTCTGCATTAGGAAGTCTTGTATGCCATTTTGGATCATTTTCCATATAACTTATACCCTTTCCCTTTACAGTATGAGCAATTATTACCCTGGTTTTTCCAAACTCATTTTTCCCAATTTCATTTATTAATTCTTGAAATGAATGACCATTTACTTCGGAAACTGAACAGCCAAATACTTTAAATTTTTCTGCTAAATCTCCTATAGGCAATATGTTTTCTATTTTATCTAATGCTTGTAATTTATTTCTATCAATAATAATAACAAGATTATCAAGTTTGTATTGTGATGCTATAAGCGCAGATTCCCAGGTTGTCCCTTCTTCACATTCTCCATCCCCCATAATAACATAAATTTTTCCAGGTTTTCCTTGCATTTTTCTGGCAAGAGCGATTCCAATTGCTATTGGAAAACCATGCCCTAAACTTCCTGTTGTGCAAAAAATTTTGTTTTCAACATCTATGTCAGGATGAACTGAGATACAAGGATTTAATCCATATTCCTTCAATAAAAGGCAAAGAGAAGGATACGCATGTCCTTTACTTAAAATAAATTTATCTTCCGTCTTTAAAATTTTTTCATGTAATGTTATTAAAATTTCTATTACAGAAAGACTTCCTCCATAATGAGATTTTCCTTCTTTTATTCCAAGTTCTAAAACTTTTCTCCTAAGCTGTTTTGCTTTTGTTTCTAAATTTGTTATATCAAGATTATTCATTTTTAATTTTTTAATATGCATTTTCCCCAAATAATTTTCTTAATATCTCCCATCCTTTATTTATAATATTTTTCCATTCTTCATCATCATAAAAATCAAACTTTCTCCATTTATCCATTAAAAAATCAGCATATTCCTTTAATTCTTTATCATTTGGAAAATGTTTTACAAGTTTTCTTCCAGTAAATTTTGAAGAGAAACATATCTTCTGATAGAGTTTTGTCATTTCAGGAGAATGCCATCCAACGCTGAAGTTATAATGCCCAAATTCTGACCATCCCTCAAGGCTTTTTGGAAGTAAATTTGATTTTACATAAAAACTTGCTATTTCTGTTTCAGGATAAGGCACTAACATTCCAAAAGTATTATGTTCTGCATTGGGATTTTCATCAAGCATATTGATTGCAAGATTAACCGTTGCTTTTAAATCCTCTAAAGTTTCATTAGGATAGCCAACCATATAATTATACCATATTAAAATATTTGTCTCTGCCAATTTCCTATTTGTAGATATGTATTCCTCCACAGTCTCTTCTTTTTTTATTTCTTTTAAAATTTTATCAGAACCTGACTCAAGACCTATTGAAAAACTTATAACACCCATTTTTTCCAGAAATTTTAAATCATAGTTTAACAGAGAATTCATTCTTGCTTGCATTCTCCATTTAAACCTTCTATTTATTTTTTCTGCAAGTTTATTCAAGATTCTTGGATTAACTGTAAGATTCTCATCCCAAAATATTATAGAATCAAGATTATATTTTTCAAGAAGTTCATTGAGCTGTTTTATTGCATTATCAATATTCATCACCCTCCATCTTCTCTTGGATATTATAGGATTGCAACAAAATGTACATGCAAATGGACATCCTCTGCTGAATAAAAAAGGCAAAGCTCTTCCTTCTATTATTGCTGTATGAACATAATTTTCAACATTAACTAATTCATAAGGAAGAGATGGAAAATCTTCAAGATTAATCTCTTTACTTTGAATTATCTTTTCAGGTTTTTCTCCTTTAGCTAATGTTTCCACAAGATTTTTAAATGATAATTCCCCATCTCCTACAACCACATAATCAACCCTCCTGTCTTCAGATGTCTGTTCTGGAAAAATCGTTGGATGAACTCCTCCAAAAATCGTGGGAATTTCTTTTTCTTTAACTTTTTCAGCTATCTCAAGAGCATATTTAATCTGTATTCCAGTCATTGTTGAAATTCCAACACACAAAGGTTTTTGCTCTAATAATTTATAAAAATTTTCAATAGGATCAACTCTTTGATCAAAAATAGCAACAGAAAAATCTTTCAAATAACTTGCAATATGAAGAACAGATAAGGGTAAATGAAGACTCATTCCTTTTGCTTCAGAACCTACTTTAGGATAAACAAGCAAAATCTTGATTCTTTCATTTTCACCACCCTTCTCAAAACACGTATAATTAGCATCTTCCATTTTAAGTCATATCAATAATACATCTTCCTATTTCTTGAGACTTAGTTGACTTAATTCCCTCATTTACATTCTCCAAAGTAATTCTTTTAAAAATCAATGGTTCTAATTTTATTATACCTTTATTATAGAGGTTTAGATATCTAAGAATATCTTTATCCGGAAATGTTCCTCCTCCAGAAGAACCTCTTAAAACTTTTGAAGCATGTATATCAAATGCATTAACAGTTATTTTTGAGAAATATGGAGGAACTCCTACAAAAAAAACAGTTCCAGGTATTGAACCAGAGCTTACAGCATCTTCAATTGCCTTTGGATTTGAAACGCAGGAAATAATATAGTCAGCTCCAGCTTCTTTTAAATTAAAATTCTTTGCATCTTTTATCTCTTTTCCATGAGGATTTGTAGTTCTTTTTATCTCTTCAACAACATTAACAAGATTGGGATTTACAAAATGAGTTGCTCCAAATTCTTTTGCTAATTCAAGGCTCTTATCATTTATATCAACAGCAATGATTGGATAAGCATGCATTAGTGCTGCTGCTTGAATTGCATTTAGTCCAACTCCTCCGCAACCAAAAACAGCAACAGAATCTCCTGGAAGAGGTTTTGCCTCATTGAAAATTACTCCTAATCCAGATGTAACACAACATCCTAGAAGACAGACAATGTCTAATCTGGTATTTTCCGGGATTTTTGTGATTCTATTCTCGCTTATGACACCATATTCATTAAAAGTAGTTATCCAGCCTGCATTTATTCTTCTTCCATCCTTGGCATAATTGTAAGTAGGGGTTTGTGAATTTATACCACTTCCCTTTAACCAATGCAAAACAACATAATCTCCAGGAATAACTTTTTTAACACCAGGGCCAATATCAACAACAATTCCCCCTCCTTCATGCCCTAATAAATGAGGCAAGTATGGATCTGGTCTTGTGCCTTCTATTTCTTCAATTTGTTTTCCACATATCCCACTATAATGAATTCTAACTAAAACTTGTCCTGGTTCTAATGGGCCTTGAAAAACAATTTCTTCAACATTCAAAGGTTTATTTACTTCTTCTAAAATTGCAGCTTTAAATTTTATTGGATATTTAATTTCCATATTATAAGATTATTCAGTTCCTCCATCAACAGGAATAATAGCGCCTGCAGCAAAAGTTACATATTTTGAAGCCATAAATAAAACAAAAGGTGCTATTTCTTCAGCAGTTCCTAATCTTCCTATTGCCATATGGTGCCTTAAAAAATCTTCTTTTTTCTTGAAAAATGCTTCTTTATTATCTATATTTTTCGGACTGTTTTCATCCCAATCAGAACCTTCTGCATAAATAGAACCCGGAGATATTGCAGAAACTATTATTCCATCTTTTGCAACTCCCTTGCCTAATACTTTTGTATAAGCGTTTAAATAAGCTTTTGATGCCCCATAAGCACCACAACCCCTTAAACCTTCTGCAGATTGTGAAGAGGTATTAATTATTCTTCCCCATTTTTGTTCTCTCATATATGGAATTACAAGTCTGTTGATTTCAATTGCAATTCCAACATTGAATCTCCATACCCTATTCCAATCCTCAACAGGAGAAATAACATCCCTTACTCCTAAAGTTCCGCCTATGTTATGCACAACAATATCATAACCTTTATTTTTTTCAATAAGCTCTGAAACGGCTTTTGTTGGATTTCCTTCAGGAAGTAAATCAACAACACAGATGCAATGTCCTTTTTCTTCACCACCCATTTCTTCAAGAACTTTTTTTAATTTTTCTTCACTTCTAGCAATAATAGAAACCTTGCAGCCCTCTCTGGCAAAACTAAGCGCAATTTCCCTTCCAATACCTTGGCTTGCTCCAGTAATCAAAACTTTTTTTCCTTTAATTCCTAAATCCATTTTAATGACAATAAAAAGGGGTTTTTAACTTTTATGGTAATGGGGGGGTGTATAAAGCCCAGGACATATGTCCTGAACCTAGATATGTTATTTACCATGATGTGCAAGTTCATGACATTTGTTACCACCCAAATAAGTAGTGATAAAAGATTATTCGAGGAGAATGAGGATTATCATTAACATATAATATCAAAAAAACAATGGGCACCACACATAAATGTGCAGGTTTCCTTGGTATCACCTAATCTCAGTTGTGGTGAGATTATTTGATTTAGTATCTAATAATAAAATATAAAAATCAGGTAATCGAATTTTCTGTTGATTTGTCACCTTGATGAATTTAATTCATCTACTTATTTTCTTTCTCATAAACATCTTAATCTTTTCACCAACAACTTATTGGCTTTATATTACTGATTTATTTTTTGGTAATGTTAATGCCGTTGTTTATATAATATATTTAGAGATTGTAGGATAATGGGTTTGAAATCACTCATCTTTCACTTAATCTTCTCATCTGCACAACTTATCAGATTTTAACATTACCAATATTTACTACATCAAAAAAACAATGTGCCACCACACACTAAAGTGTGTGGTTTGATTGGCAC
>JBBSYU010000004.1:0-15990 GCA_038045105.1 Nanobdellota archaeon
AAAGCTTTGGCTTTAATCTATTTTTCGGTCTAGAATTCTCATATCATCTGATAATTATTATATTCATTTATAATATTATTTATAAACTTCAAAAAATCTTTATTAATATGATTAAAGAGCCATATAATTTAAGGATAAGAGTAGAAGAATGGTCTGATAGTTTTTCTGAATCTTTTCCAAGATTAGCAGGACAATTAAGACATATGCAGGACAGATATGAAGGTTTTTTCAGAGTTCTTGAGACAGGTGAATTGGTTAGAGGCAGAGAAGAAGGACTTCCGACTTATGATGCAAAAATGAGAAGAGTAAACAGAGTTTATGTTGGAAATTCTCCATGGTATCTTGTTGAAAGAGGAGCTCGTTCTTTTTTAAATTGTGTTCCTCATGTTGTTCCTGATTAGGATTAATTTCTTTTCATCAACAGAATTATTTATATATTGATAATTGCTATTATCTTTATGAATAATAAAAAGGGGCAATTTTATATCATAGCTGCAATTATAATTGTCATTATAATCTCTGGCATAGCAGGAATATCAACTTTTATTGTTGTTAATCCTGAACCTAAGACAATGGAAGACATAAACCTGAATTTAAGAGAAGAAACTTCCAGGATAATTGACTATGGAATTTATAATGGAACAGATTTAACTTCATTAGAGGAAAATTTTACAGAAAAGGATTTTGCTTCTTATATCTTAGACAGGACAAACAATGCGAATATGACATTTATATATGGAAATAAGAGTGGATTAAAAATGATTGAGTATTCAACGACAGATGCGGGAAATAGCTGTCTTGGAAGTTCTTGCGTGGATTCTCTGGCTGCAAATATAAAAAGAAGCAATATTCAGGTGGATGCAGATGATAAAACTACAGAAGTTACATTATTAAATAAGAAATTCTTATTTAAATTAAGAAAAAATGAGATGTTTTACTTTGTAATAATCAAAGAAAAAGAAGGAGAGATATATGTTAAAACAAATCAGTGATGATATCAAGAATGTATTGGTAATGTAAAATTGATAAGCTGCGCAGATGAGAAGCAAAAGTTAGAAATCAAAAACCAAAACTTAATCAACAGATGACATAACTGATAAAAAAAATATAATACCAATAAAGCAACAGTATTACTAATATCAAAAACTGATGAGAAATGGATGAGTAGATTGGAGTTTAGTAGGGATAAGTGGAAACAACTATAACTATCTTAATCAATTCATATATAACTATCAAGGTTATGCATTACAGATAATAAAATGAAAAAAAGAAAAACTATGAATAAATTAGGGGTAAGTGAAATTATCAGTTATGTCCTGCTTGTTACAATTGCAATTGGAATTTCAATTGCGGTTTATGCATGGATGAAAAGCTATGCTGTTAATCCAACAAATATAGACTGCAAAGAAGGAACTTCTATGAGCCTGGAAGAATATATTTGCACTCCTGACGGAATCATATTATTATTAAAAAATAATGGGAGATTTAATGTATCTGGTGTTGTTGTAACTGTAAGCAATGACACTAATCGAGAACCTGAGTATTATTTAAAATTAAAAACTGCTGGATTTGGAGTTACTCTCGAAGGTTATTATTTTTTTATAGTTCCATTAAGTCCTGGAACAGAAGATTCAGTGGTTTTTTCAAAAACTGAAACAAAGAATAACATACCTCTGACAAAATTAGAGAATATTAATATTCAGCCATTTACAATTATCACAGTTAATGGCAAGAAAAATAGAATATTATGCAAAGAAGGAATAATCAAGCAAAAGCTTGAGAATTGCAATTTAAGCTGATTTGGAGCAATCAAAAAGTATTTATATAAAACTTTATGAAATATAATATGGATAGATTAAAAAAAGAGAAAAAGGCATTAAGCCCGGTGATTTCAACAGTGCTTTTAATAATGATTGTAGTTGTTCTTGCACTTATAATACTCATGTGGGCATTTGGTTTTGTGAAAGAGGCTTATTCAAAAACAATTGGGGGTGAAGAAAAACCTGTTGATTATTACTGCTCGCAGTTAAATCTTGAAGGTTTTGTTAATTTGGATGGTACTTTTGGATTTAGCAACAGAGGTTCAGTTCCTATTCATTCATTCACACTGAGATTAACAGGAAATGATGGAGAGACAAATATTGAAAATTATGAATCTCCAAAAGGCAGTGTAAATCCTGGAGGAGTTTTTACTTTTAAAGATAAAGGAAATTATGATTCTTATAAGGATGTAAGAGTAATATCTGTATTATTAGCAAAAAAGAAATCTTCAACAAATCCAGAGCCTGTTCCATGTGCTTCAGAAAATGCATTAAAAATATAAATTGAGCTCTTTTAAAAAAAGACACGGAGAAAAACTAATTAAAATACTATATTAGTAATATCAAAACTTAATAAGTTATGTAGATGAGATGATTAAGCGAAAGAAACAGATGTTATAACTAATAATAGATACTAAATATCAGTAATGTTAAAATATAAGAGATGTTTATGAGAAGATTGAGATGAGTAAGGGAAGTAAGTAGATGAATACAATTCATCAAGAGAAGTAAGTAGATGAATACAATTCATCAAGGTGACAGTAAAAAGACTAATAACTCGCTTAATTGACAGACGACATAACTCTTAATAATATATTATTCCAATAAATAATATCTTGTAATAGAAAAAGATGATGATTAAAATTCTAAATCTAAAATTGAATTCGCGCTCGCAAGCCGAAGTTGTTACTACAGTTTTGCTGATATTAATAAGCATTGCTGCAATAGTTATTGTTATGAGTTATATCCTTCCATTTATAAAAAACAAATCTTCAGAAAGCAATTGTTTTGATTTTGCCGGGAAAATAGAGATTGTTAACTCAGAGTTTACATGCTATGATGCTTCTGCAAAAAAGATGCTTGTTCAGATAGGTGTTAAAGACATTGATGCTAAAAAAGAAAGCTTAGTCACAAGCTTGAAAATAATGGTTGGAGAAGAAGGGGGTTCTGAGATATTTGAAATAACAAATTCTGGGGGAAACCCTGCTGGAAAAATTTCTACGTATAATGGGAGTGCAATAAAAATACCTAAGAATGGGCAGGAAAAAACTTATAATCTAACTGTTTCAAAAAAACCAATATCTATTGACATTTATCCTATACTAGAAACTAAATACGTATGCAATGAAATTGGAAGCAAGATTAGTGCGATAAATAGCTGTGATTAATAAAGGAAAATAAATATGGGATTAAAAAATAAAATTACTGAAAACTCAAGGGCACAGGTTTGGATAGAGACTGTAATTTACACTTTGATAGGATTAGCCATAATAGCAATTTTATTGTCTATAACTTTGCCGCAGGTGGATAAAATGAAAGACAGGACTGTAATGACTCAGGCAACTGATATGTTAAATATTCTAAATTCCAAAATTCTTGAAACAGAAGAGTCACCAGGAAATATAAGAATTGCAAATATAAAAATATCAAGAGGAAAATTAGAAATAGATTCAAAAAATAACACTATCTCTTATATCTTTGAAAATACAAGGCTTGAACCAACAGAGATTGGAGAAAGTGTAAAAGAGGGCAATGTTATAATTGAAACAAAAAAATCAGGCGATAAGTTTAATGTTATTCTTAAAATTGATTATAATAATGTATTGAATATCAGTTATGGAGGAAGAAAAGAAACAAAAATACTGCATCAGGGAACATCCCCTTATAAGATAATAATGCAGAATCTTGGCTATTCTTCAGGAAAAACTAATATAGATTTTGATGTTGGATGATATAGAAAACTGCATGGCTTATGTCTCATTTATTTTGCAGTTCTCTATCTGGAAAACTGCGACTATATGCGCTATAAATCACGCAGTTATCCATAATCAAGCAAGAGATTTTAATTTATTATCCCCAATATTTTGTTATTATCTAGTACTGCATATTCTTTATTAGTCATATTGTCTGTTGATTTGTTATGGTTTCTGATGCCATAACTCTTGTTTCTCATAAACTTCTTTTAATTTTTTAAATTAATGATATTTGCCGCAATAATAAATAACGAGGATTTCTTTTTATTTTTAGTAAAAACCAAATAGGTATAAGTTTTAAATAGTCTGTTCTATTATATTTGCATATAAAAGAGGAGATATTATGGAAGAGCAAAAGATTGAAATCAATTTAAATCCTACTATACCTGCACTGCCTAAATTTGAAGACAGGACTAAAATAAATGTAAGATACACTCTTATTTCCCCTTATGTCAGTGTCCATATCTACTGGAATAAAATCGAAGGAGAATTAATGTATGATATTGAAGAGCCTGTGCTTAATGAAAATGAGGAAGAAATTCTTGATACATTAGAAATTAGTCTTGGGGAAATGATAAATGTTAGTGTATTAATCCAAAAAACTCCAGAATCTATGATTGAATATATAGACAAAACTTCCAGGCTATTAATTGAAGAATTAGGAATTAGCGTAGATGAGGAAAGTTATAGAAAAATATTTTATTATCTTTTCAGAGATTTTGTTGGATTGAATAAAATAGAGCCAATAATAAAGGATTATTTTATTGAGGATATTGAATGCAACGGAATAAACACCCCTATATATGTTGTTCATAGGATTTACAGGAATATAAAAACAAATATAAGATATGATTCTATTGACAAGCTTTCGAGTTTTGTTGAAAAACTTGCTCAGAGGTGTGGAAGATATATTTCTTATGCAAATCCTTTGCTTGATGGGAGTCTGCCAGATGGTTCTAGAATAAATGCAACTTATACCCAAGATGTTACAAGCAGAGGCCCTACTTTTACAATCAGAAAATTCACAAAAATACCATGGAATCCAATACAATTGCTTAGCAAAGGAACTATCTGCCCTGAAATGCTTGCTTATTTCTGGATATTATTAGAATATAAATCAAATATTTTAATTGCAGGAAGCACTGCTTCTGGTAAGACAACATTCCTAAATGCAATTGCATTTTTCATACCTCCTGAAGCAAGAGTCGTATCTATAGAAGACACGAGAGAGCTAAATATTCCGCGTGAAAACTGGCTGCCAAGTGTTGCAAGAACTTCATTTGGCGAGGGAAAAGTAGGAGAGGTTGATTTATTCAGTTTATTAAAAAATTCATTCAGACAAAATCCAGATTATGTTATTGTTGGAGAAGTAAGAGGTGCTGAAGCATCTGTATTATTTCAGGGAATGGCTTCAGGACATTCATCAATCAGCACAATGCATGCTGACTCTGTTGATACTTTAGTAAAGAGATTGGAGACTCCTCCAATAGAATTGTCTCCTAGTTTGCTTAATACTTTAGATTGTGTTGCAATAATGACTCATGCAGTTGTAAACAAACAAGAAACCAGAAAATTAAGAGAGGTTGAGGAAATAGTAAATATAGATAATGATGGAAATGCAGTAACAAACACTCCATTTATATGGAGTCCTAAAGATAATTTGTTTTATTTTAAAAGAAATATAAATGCCTTTGAAAAAATATCAAGGAAATATGGCATGAGTGTAGAAGATTTGAATAGAGAGCTTAATATAAGGGCAAAAGTTTTATTTGAGATGCAAAAAAGATGGATTTTTGATTTCCAGCAGGTTCAAAAGATAATCAATGAATATCATAAGAATCCTAAGGCTGTTCTAAGGGCTCTTAATATTTCTGAATAAAAATAATTTATCTGGTATTATATACTCCTTATCAGTTATAGCTTCTGTTGATTAGAGAGAGATTCTGATTTTTTCTTCCAAATGTTTCTCCAAGCACAATCTTAATAAACTTAGGTTTCTTTTTGTGATAAATAAAATAACTATGTTTATTTCAATAAAAAAGGTGAAAATATGCTAGACATACAGCAACTGCAGATTTTGGTTCAGTTAATTGAAAATATGGAAATCAGCGCAGACAGGCTTGAAAAGTCTTATGGAAGCAATGATGCTGAGACATTCAGGAAGGCTAAAGACGAGATATTTGATATCCAAAATAAAATTTCTATAACTCCATCATGACAATTGATTTGTTAAAAAGCAATATAAGACGCATGAAAGAAATAATAAGAGAGGCTTATATTTTTTCAATTCATCTGGAAGATATAGAATATTTTGAAACAAAAAAAGGGTTTGTAATAGAAAATGAGGAAAAAAGATTATTGCGAGATGCAATATCTTCTTCTATGGTGCAGCTTAAAATACTGAATGATTCTATTCCTAAATTAATAAAGACTCTTGGGTTTTATAAAAGGATTGGAACTGCAGATATAAAACCGGTTATGAAGAGTGAAAAATTAATCCAGGTGAAGTACAATCCTATAGACAGAGAAAAGAGAGAGAGCATCTCTCTTGTTATAAGTGATAAAGATAAGAAAGAATTTTTGGAAAATCTCAGCAAAAGCAATCTTTCTATAAACCAGCTTAAAAAGAAATATTCTATTGAGAAAAACCTCCCTGAATTTGTCAGACCAACTGGTTATGCAAAGATATCAAACTTTTTATTTAAGAACAAGGCAAACCAACTTCTTGCAGAAGGATATTTTTATAATCTTAACAAAAATCTCAGGAAAATTAATTATACTTCTGTTGTTGGAACTTATGTTTCAATGATTTTTTTTACAGTTTTTATTAGTTTTTTTGCAAGTATTCTTTTAGTGGTGATTTTGATGTTTTTTAATATTGGGATAACACTGCCATTTATCACAAGCCTTCCAGAAGATACTGACATGATTTTGAGATTTGTAAAAATCTTCTGGATTATTTTGGCTATTCCTCTTGGAGCAGGTTTTCTAATGTATTTTTATCCTAGCAGCGAGGCAAAGAGTCTTGGCAAAAGAATAGAGCAAGAACTTCCTTTTGTAACAATTCATATGTCTGCAATTGCCACTTCTGGTGTTGACCCTCTTGGATTTTTTAAGATTATTCTTAAAAATGAAGAGTATTTATATACAAACACTGAACTAAAAAAACTTATAAATCTGGTGAATTTTCATGGAAAAGATTTGGTTTCTGCATTGAGAGAAACTGCCAGGACTTCCCCTTCCCAAAAATTAAAAGAATTATTTGAAGGGCTTGCAACAACTATAACCTCTGGGGGAAGCTTGAAAAACTTTTTGGAAAAACGTGCTGACAATCTTTTATTTGATTATAAAATTGAAAGAGAGAGATATACAAAAACTTCTGAAACATTCATGGATATTTACATAAGCGTTGTAATTGCAGCGCCCATGATATTATTAATGTTATTTGTAATAATGGGGAGCACTGGAACACTTGGCAATTTCATTGGATTACCTGTGAATGTTTTAGGCTTGCTGATAGTATTAGCAATTGCACTTTTGAATATCGGGTTTTTGGTAATATTAAGATTAAAACAACCAGTTATGTAAAACTTTTTGAAAAAGTTTTATCAAAACCAAGATAAGAAAGGAAAAGAGTAAAACTTTTTTAGAAAAAAAGTTATATGAAAATCAAAGATTTTCAATTGTTTAAATTAAAAAAATTTAAACATTAACAAAAAACAAAGCTTTCAGAGATTAAAAATCTCGGGAACATTCAAATCTAACAATTTGAAGTTTTTGAAAAAGCTTGACCAAAACATAACACAAAATAAAAATGGATATAAGAAGATTGATAAGATTCAGAATAAGAAAAATACATATTATAGGAGTAATCATAGCATTAGCAATAATTATATTGTCTGCTATATTTATCAGGGTTTCTTCTCCAAATTTGTTTTATTTTCTTCTAGGAATAGCATTCATTATCGCAGGGGCTCCTTTTTTTGTTTCTTTGATTATAGAGTCTAATGTTGTAAGAGAAAAAGATGAGATGTTTTTGGAATTCTCAAGAAATTTGGTTGAAAGTGTAAGAACAGGCACCCCTATAAGCAAAAGCATAATTAATTTAAAAAGCAAAGATTTTGGAAGTCTCAGCCCTTATATTGAAAAACTTGCAAACCAGATTTCAATAGGAATACCCCTTAAAATAGCATTAGAAACTTTTTCAAGAGATGCGTTAAGTCCAACAATAACAAGAGCAGTTACAATAATAAGCGAAGCTGAAAAAGCAGGGGGAGAAATAGAAAATATTTTAGAATCTGTTGCATCTTCTGTTTCGCAAATAGAAAAATTAAAAAAAGAAAGAAGAGCTACAATGTCTTCTCTTGTTGTTCAGGGTTATATAATCTTTTTAATTTTTATAGTAATAATGTTAGTAATGCAATTTAAAATTCTTCCTATTGCATCAGGATTAAGCGAAGGAATGGGGCAGGCAGATACTTCTGCTATTGGAGGAATTGGCGGAGGGATAATTGGAGGAGGAGAGCTGGCAAGTGCTGATGAAATGGCAAGACCATTTTTATGGCTGTTGCTTGTGCAGGGATTTTTTGTAGGATTAGTAATTGGAAAAATTTCAGAAGGGGAAGTTAAATACGGGCTTAAGCATTCATTTGTGCTTTTAGTATTAGCATTGATGATATACACAGGGTCTAAATTATTTTTAGGGTGAGAGCTCTTTTGAAAAGGATTATAGACAGGTAAAAGACACGGAGAAAAACAAATAATAAAACATGGAATTAAAAATTGGTGATGTAAATGATTAAAGAGAGGACAAGATTATTGGTAATATAAAAAACTTGAGAAGTTATGAAAATGAATGATTAAGATATGAGATACAGAAGCTATAACAAATCAACAGAGGATACAACTGATAAAGAATATATGATACTAATAAAGTATTAGTAATGTGAAAACTGATGATAGGTTTGTGAAGAGATTAAGATAATATAAGAACAATAAAATCAATTAATCAACAGATGAAACATATTTCAGATTATAAAAGATATTGATAAAAAATGAAAATTTTAAATACAAATAACATGAAATTAAATATGAATAAACGCTCGCAAAGCCATGTGGAGATGATTATTTCATTTCTCTTATTCATAGGAGTTGTTATTCTTTTATTTATTTTTTTAAATCCTGTTTCACAGCCAGAATCAAAAACTTTAATAATGGATAATGTTAAAAAAATACTTATCCAGAATATGAGTTTGAATATTGGAAAACTTTCAATAATCACAAATGAGACCGGCGTTAACGAATGCTATGATTTTAATTCTGGAGATTATTCTGAGAATTCTCCTGAAGATTCTCCCAGAAAATACATTGAAATTGCAGAAGCTCCTAGAAAATACACTATTATTTTTTCTGAAGGTTTTAGCAATAACAATGCTCCTAAAAAAATGGAAAATTGCAATTCTGGCAGTTATATTTTAGGTTCTTATTCAGAAGAAAAAATAATTGTTTATGAGAAAGTTATAAGCATTAAAAAGAGTTATAATTCTATCTATAGTTCATTAAAAAGATTATTAGGAATAAGCAATGATTTTTCATTTGGTTTTAGAGATTTTAATGGCAATGAGATAAGTGAATTAAGTGTTTCAAAAAATGTTTCCTCAACAGAAAGAAAATCTGAAGATATTCCAGTAAGAGTTATAAACAGCTCTGGAAGTATCCAGGAATTAATATTAAATATAAAAGCTTGGTGATGTGGAGAATAAAATATAAATAAAAATAAAAGAGAATATTAGTAATATAAAAACTGATAAGTTATGAAGATGAGCAGATTAAGAAGTTAATAATAAACAAAATTATGAAACAGATGTCATAACTGATAAAAGTTATGTACATTACCAAAATGATAAAATATTAGTAATATATAAAATGGAGAGATGTTTATGAATAGATTAAAATGTAGGTGAGAAGCTAAAAATGTGAATTAGAAGCCAAAGATTAATCAACAGATGCCCCATATATTAAATTATAAGCATTACCAAAAAAACAAAACTTTTAGGAAAAGTTATATGAAAATCAAAGATTTTCAATTGTTCAAATTTAAACATTAACAAAAACTAAAATAAATAAAAATATATCAGTAATATAAATAATAAGAAGTTATGGATGAGAAGATTAAGATGAGTAAAAATATAGTAGAAAAAAATAATAACTCAATTAATCAATAGATGTAACATATCTTAAGACATAGATATTACCAATAAAATAAAAGTATTAGTAATATATAAAACCTGAGGAAATGTTAGTGAGTAGATTAAGCGAGAGAACTTAATTTTTAACATTTAATAAACTAAATCACTAATAGACTTCGGAATTAACATTACCAACATAATAAAAATAAAATTGAAAAAACTATGAACAATAAAGGCTGGATAAGAGAGCTCTTTTATAAAAAGACCTCGGAGAAAAACGAAATGAGCTCTTTTAAAAAAGATACGGAGAAAAACTATGAATAACAAAGGCTGGATAAGAGAGCTCTTTTAAAAAAGATACGGAGAAAAACGAAATGAGCTCTTTTAAAAAAGATACGGAGAAAAACTATGAATAACAAAGGCTGGATAAGGATTGTTGAAGCATTCATTGCAATACTAATTGTTACAGGAGGAATTTTAGTTGTTATGTCAAATAAAAATACAGGATACAGTTCTCCAGAAAAAATATATGAAAAACAGAGAGAGATACTTAATATTATAATCAAGAATGATAGTTTAAGAGAAAAGATAATCAATAATCAGAATGAGGATGTGAGAAATGCCATTCAGATAATGATTCCTGGAAACTGGAATTTTACAACAAGCATATGCAATATAAATGACATATGCAATACAGAAACACCTTATGACAGAGAGGTTTATCCATCAGATGTAATAGTCACTTCAACCCTTCAAAAATATGAACCTAAAAAACTAAGGTTTTTTGTGTGGGTGAAATGAGGAAAGGATTATAAATATAAAATTAGTTTAGGTATTTCTAGAACCTATCGTGTTTATGCTAAGTTTGAGAGTGGTGGGAAGTTTGTTGAGAGCAATTGGGTGTTTAAGGTTGGTTGATAAAGATTTATATTATACTTAAATTATTATCTGTAATTAAACTCTTATCCAAGATTCATAGATCTTGTAAGGAATCTTATGGGATTGCAGGAATTTTTTTGCTTCTTTTAGACTTTCTCCAGGTATTAATATTACATTACTAGAAAGTTTTTTTCCTTTGTAAGAACTTAATATTCCTGGTTGTTCATAGATTTTTTTAGCTTTTTTTATTCTGTAGCCATACAGCTGCCTTATTGCTTTCATTTTTTTCTTGTTTGAAAGTCCATTTAAGGAATAGCTTATTATAAAATAATGATTTAAGTTTTCAGGAAGAACTTTATATCTCCCATATAATACTATCCCAGAGCTAATGATTTCTTCCCTTAAATCTTTCCATGTCTCGTCTTCTAATGCCCCAACCATAATGCTTATAGGAAATTTTATGTTCTTTAATTCCCATGTTTTCGAAGCTTTTATTTCAAAACTCTTTTGTATTTTTTTAAGGGATTCTTCTATTTTTTTTGTTTCTTTTTCTTCTTTTATATTAAAGAATATGTCAATATCACTTTCATTGTCATACTCATTTTTTGCAACTGAACCAAACAAAATAACCTCTGATATACTATCTTTTAATTTATCTTCTTCAAATACCATAGAAAGGAAATCATATACATAGGAGATTATTAATAATTCTCTCATTTTTCTTCAACCTCTTTTTCTATTAAGTTTTTTAATTCAAATAAATTTTTTATTGCAGAGTTTACTATCTTAGAATCTTTGGCTTTTCCGTAACATAATTTATCCCTATAATTTTCCTGCATAATCAAGAGATTAATAATTTCTTTTTTCCCTTGAAATTCAAACTTATATACCTTTTCTGCTCTTTTTATAGAAGAAAAATGCCTGTGATTTATATTAAAACTTGGTTCTATAAGATTATTCTTATGAAGAAATATTGCAAACAGATTAGTTGAAGCCTCTGATGCTGCAAATCCTATTATTTTTTGCCTTTCTGAGACTAAATTAGACTTTATTTTTTCATTTATGTCATCTATGAATTCTTTTAATATTTTCTTATGTTCCTCTATTGTTGTCATGATATAACTAACTGAAGTTAGGTTTATATATTTTTCTGTTATATCTAACATAATTTATGTTATCTTTAACATCTTTTTCTGTTATTTATAACATATAATATGTTATTTGTCACATAAAAGATAATGCAAGTAAAGATAATTTAAGCATGTACCAAAACCCTTAAATTCTTATTTCTTCTTTATATTTCATGGAATCAAGATACAAATTTTTGCCCCATACCGCAGATATGAAATTTCAGGCATTTGGAAATACAATTGAGAAATGTTTTGAAAATGCTGCTTATGCTGTTGTTAATATTGTATGCAAGGATTCTGTGAAAGGAATTATAAAAAAAGAAATTAAAGCTTCTGGAAAAGATTTGGAAGAGCTGCTTTATAATTTTTTGGAGGAATTTTTATTCTTGATTGATTCAAATAATTTTATAATTAGCAAATTCAAAAAAATAAAAATATATAGAAAAAACGAGCATTATGTTTTAACAGCTTCTGTTTTAGGAGATAATTTAAAGAATTATAATATGCAGACAGGAATCAAGGCAATAACTTACAATGAAATGTGGGTAGCAAGTCCATCTAAAGATGGAGGCAAGAAATTTGTATGCCAGGTAGTGGTGGATGTGTGAAAATGATTTCTATATTACAGATAATCTAAATATTTTAATAGGTCTAATATAATTTTATTTCATGGAACAAGATTTAATTGAAAGGGGATATATTCCATTGGATAAATCCTGGATGATAAGAATGGGTGTTTTAGATTTAGTTAATGGATATGGTGATAGTATTAAATTTTTAAAACTACATTATGATGAATTATGTTCTGATTTACAGGCTTTATATCCTGCTTCTATTCAATGGAAAAATGGAGAAGTAGTTGATGTTAAGGAATCTGGCACTTTATTTAGATTTCTTAAATTTGCCTCTTGGAAATTTGAGATAGATGTTAAATTTAAAGTTAGTGGAACATTAAGAGGAAGAAAAGTTTGTAATGATGCTTCAATAATTAACTTACCATTAGAAAGACTTTTAATTCTTGATAATGGAACTTCTCAATGGGCTAGTGCTTCTGTTATTATGGGAAACCCAGAAAGAATTGCAAATCCTCCATATAAACTTCAATTAACATATGATGCTATTCTGCATTGGAAAACTTTGAGAAATAAAGGAGAATGCTGGAAACCAAAGTTTGATGAAACAATACTTGCTCAAGCTTCTGCTTATATTCAATGGCTCAAAGATGGTAAAATGGATTTTGTTCCTCTTCAGGCAGAAGATTATTGCTTTGCAAGAGCATTTAATATAATTAATGCAGAACAAGGAGAGAAGAGATGGCCAAGTTTAAGAGGGCATGAAAGCGATAGAATTAGTGAAATGGAAAAAGCACTTCAAGAAAAAGAGGTTAGTTCAAAAGACCACAGGATTGTACAAGCTGTTGTAATGTTAAGAAAAAGTAAAGATGGAATTATATATCCTGAATGTGTAAAAAAGAGTTGGCCTCAATTTTGGAGATTTTTTAGGGATTATACTTAACTAAACTCTTACTTTAGCCATAGAAAACCTTAAATATTATAGAAACATATATTATTTTAAGGTAGCAGGGACTGCCTTAAGTCTTTTGGACATCCCGCACTGTATCCCGGCTGTGTTGAACACTGGGAATTTTTTTATGGTAAAAAGAATTTGTATTTATATTGATGGTGCTAATTTTTATGGTGGATTAACTTCTATAAATAAAAGATTTAGTGATACTAAATTTGATTTTGAAAATTATATTAAATACATAGTTAGAGATGAAAAAATAGTACAAGTTTATTATTATAATGCTTTAGTCAAAAAGAAAATCAATGAAAAAATCTGGAAAAAACAAAATGATTTCTTTAACAGATTGCGTAAAATCCCTAGATTTAAAGTTAGTTTATGCACAAGAAAGTCTAGGTTAAATATTTTGGGAGAAGAATATCATACTATAAAAGGAGATGATATTTTTTTAGCACTGGATATGATAGAAGATTGTTATAATAATAAGTTAGATAAAGTTATTCTAATTTCTGGTGATGAAGATTTTACTGAACTACTGAAAAGAGTTAAGAAAAAAGAAAAAGAAATTGAAGTTTGTTATTTTGATAATTGTTTTTCAAGAGTTTTATTAAACCAAGCCGATAAAATAAGACTGATTGATAAAAAAATTGCAAATAAATTTTTTTACAGGGAGAAGTAAAATATTAAAACCCATTTGAATAAAGTTTAATATGGAACTCAAGAAGATAAACAATGTAACATGGAAAATTCCTCGTGAGGGAAAGATGAATGTACCGGTGGTTATATTTGCATCTGAAAAACTCTTAGATGATATTAAAAAAGATAATACTTTACAACAAGCAATGAATATGGCTTCTTTACCGGGAGTTTTAAAAAATATTATTGTATGTCCTGATGCTCATCAAGGGTATGGCGCATGCATTGGCGGAGTGGCTGCTTATGATTTGGATGAAGGAGTAGTTTCTCCAGGTGAAATTGGGTATGACATAAACTGCTCGATTAGACTCTTGCGAACAAATCTTACTATTTCTGATATTGAAAAAAATAAGAAAGAAATTCTTCATTCTCTTTTTAGGGTTATTCCTTCTGGTGTTGGAAGAGGAAGCAAATTAAATATTAGCTGGAAAGAATTAGATGAAGTTTTGAAAGAGGGGGCTCAGTGGGCAGTTGCTAAGGGTTATGGTATTGAAGATGATTATCTTCATACAGAAGATAATGGAAAATTAATTGGAAATCCTGATGATGTTAGCAAAAGAGCAAAAGAAAGAGGAATAGGGCAGTTGGGAAGCTTGGGTGCTGGAAATCATTTTTTAGAAATACAGGTTGTTGATGAAATTTTTGATGAAAAAATTGCTGGAATTTTTGGATTATCTAAAGGACAAATCTGCATTATGGTGCATTGCGGAAGTCGTGGATTAGGACATCAGGTTGCATCAGATTATATTAAATTAATGGAAGATAAATATGGATGGCCTGAATTTGACAGAGAATTAGTTAATGCACCTATTAAAAGCGAGCTTGGAAAAAAATATCTTTCTGCAATGGCTTGTGCTGCTAATTTTGCATTTGCAAACAAACAGATGATTACTCACTGGATTAGAGAGGATTTGAAACATTATTTTCCAAACACTCAAAAATCAAAGATTTTTGGTGCCTCCAAAACAAAAAATTTTGAAGGTATAAAAATTGATGTTGTTTATGATGTCTGCCATAATATTGCTAAGTTTGAAAAATATTTAATTGAGGGCAAGGAAAAAGAAGTTTTAATTATGAGAAAAGGTGCAACAAGAAGTTTTGGCGCTGGAAGAAAAGAAATTCCACAAGATTACAGAAAAGTTGGACAGCCTGTAATTATTCCTGGAAGCATGGGAACTGCTTCTTATGTTTTAATTGGAACAAAAAAAGCAGAAGAACTCACATGGGGGAGCTCTTGTCATGGTGCAGGAAGAGTTGAAAGTAGAACTGCTGCAAGAAGAGGAATAAGTGCTGAAAGTGTGAAAAAAGAACTTGCTGAAAAAGGAATTGATATTGAAGCTGGAAGTTTCAAAGGAATTGTTGAAGAAGCTCCTGAAGTTTACAAAGATATTGATGAAGTTGTGAGGGTAAGTCATGAGGCAGGAATTGGAAATTTAATTGCTCGGCTTAAGCCGATTGCTGTTATGAAGGGGTGAAAAAGAATTATTTTTATTTATCTGTAATGTGATAATTTTAATAGTTGTTTGATTGATTGAGAAAATAAGTAGATGAATTTAATTCATCTAGGTGACAGTGAGAATGTTATTGAAATCTATTTGCTTATCATCTCCATAACTTATTATAGGAAATCACTTTAATAATCGTATAAGTGTTAGTGATTTACTATTTAGGGAATAACATTAAAAGTTACGAAAATTAATGTTATTCACTATAATTTGTTATACTACTGATGTGCACCCCTTGAAGTAGACAAATAGATAAGTTAAGTTTTGTTAATAAA
>JBBSYU010000005.1:0-2872 GCA_038045105.1 Nanobdellota archaeon
ACAGATAGGAAAAAGGGGGAAACTTGCAAGAATGCTCTATCTGACAAATATAGGAACTATTCCTGAAGAAAGTTTTATTACAGTGGTTATTTCAAGTGGTGAAAAAAAAGATAGTAAAGTAGGGGTTGTTGATGAAGGATTTTTAGAAAAAATGAAACCTGGCGATGTTTTTGTTTTAGGTGGAAAGAGGTATCAATTTCTATTTACAAGAGGAATGAAAGCTTATGTTAAAGCAGGAATTAAGAAAAATCCAACTATTCCTAGATGGTTTAGTGAGATGCTTCCACTTTCTTTTGATTCTGCTCTTGAAATTGGAAGATTCAGGAGATTGCTGAATGAAAAGTTTGAGAAAAAACACTCTCCAGACGAAATCATGGGGTTTATCAGAGAACATTGTTATGTTAATGAACATGTTTCCCATGCTGTTTATAATTATTTTAATGAGCAGTATAGATATTCCAAAATTCCCCATGAAAAAAGATTGATTGTTGAGTATTATAAAGGTGAGAAGAATTACATTATATTTCATTCCCTTTATGGGAGGAGGGTCAATGATGCTTTGTCTCGTGCTCTTGGATATTTAATGGCACAAAAAGTTGGAAGAGATATTGAGACGGGGATAAATGATAATGGATTTTATTTTGCAGGTGAAAATCTTCCTATTGATGATGCTTTGAAATTTTTAAATCATGAAAATCTTCGCAAGATTTTGGAAGAGGCTATTTCAAAAACAGAGATATTAAAGAGAAGATTCAGGCATTGTGCTGCACGTTCGCTTATGATTTTAAGAAATTATAAAGGAAGAAGTAAGAGTGTTGGAAGACAACAGATGAGTTCGTTTTTATTATTAAGTGCGATAAATAAAATAAGCAAGGATTTTCCAATTTTAAAAGAAGCAAGGAGAGAGGTGCTTGAAGATTTAATGGATATTGAAAGAGCTGAAATGGTTTTAAGAAATATTAATGATGGAAAAATTAAAATTGAGAAAGTTCAAACCTCTCTGCCTTCACCATTTGCAATGAATTTGGTTTTGCAAGGATATAGTGATTTATTAAAAATAGAGGATAAGATTGAGTTTATGAAGAGGATGCATAAGGAGATTGTCCGAGAAATTAAAGAAAAAGAAAATTAATTTCTCGGCTCATTCAAAAACCATAAAAGTTTTTGAAGATGAATGAGATTGGGGAGAAGGGGAAGTAAAAAAGTTAGAAAATAAAAGAAGGGTTTTTTAGGTGGTTATGGAGTTTGGTGTTGAGGATTAGAGGAATTTAATCTACTTGTTAAATTATCTTGGCAAACAGGTTGTGAGATTACTACTTTTAAATTATATCTACAAGTATATCCTTCTCTTACAAAATATAGGGGCTCTTCACCAAGAATCTCCTGTGCACAAAAATATTCTCTATCAAAACCTGGAATAAAACGTCTACATTCAGGTCCACAAGTTCTTAAATCATTCATTTTATTTTTTCCTTTCAATTTCAGATAAATGAATAAGCAACATTTTTTATATTTTTCGCTTTCTTGCCCAATTTACCTCGCATGCTCCCAACCCCCTCGCTTCTTAATCATTAACATTACTAAAATATCGTGAGATTAATTTTTTGGTTTTACGTTCTATCAGTATGAATATCTTCTTGGTCTGCTCTGGATAGTAATCCTTGCTCTTGGACTGGAATATGAGTATCTTCTAATCTAAGTTCTAAAGGATAATGAGGTCTTACACTATCTTCACTATCTTTATCTTCTGTTACCAAAAGAGAATTCTTGAAGAAGGATTAAAGCCAAAAGGCTTGGGTTCTAAATTAAAAAAGTCTGCATAAACTTTTTTAAACTTGTTTTATTGTTTATTTGTATGAGATTATTTAAAAAATTAAAAAAATCCAGAAAAAATAAGAAAAATACAAAAACAAATATAAGATTTTTGCATGATTGCCTGCTTGTTGATAATTCTGTTTTGGTTCTTGGTGATTTACATATTGGATATGAAGAGCATATTGCTGAAAAAGGAATCTTTCCAAGAATACAATTAAAGGAAATAATTGAAAAATTAAATTCAGTGTTCTGGAATTTAAGTATGAGGGGTGTAAAAATTAAACAAGTTGTTATTTTAGGTGATTTAAAGCATGAGTTTGGAGGGATTTCTGATGTTGAGTGGAGTGAGACACTTGCATTTTTAGATTATTTAGATAAAAAGATTACTGGAAATATTGATAATGTAAAAAAAGACAGAATTATTTTAGTTAAAGGAAATCATGATAATATTATTGGGCCGATTGCTAAAAAAAGAGAGATTAGGGTTGTTGATTTTTACAAATACAAAGAAATCTGTTTTATGCATGGAGATAAATTGCATGGAAAATGCTTTGAGAAGAGTGATGTTTTGATAATTGGGCATCTGCATCCCGCAATAACCCTCTCTGACAAATATAAAAAAGAAAAATACAAGTGTTTTTTGCATGGAAATTGGAAATTTGATGGAAAAACAAGAGAGGTTTATATTCTGCCTAGTTTTAGTCCAATTGGATTTGGTTATGATTTGAATAGTATTGAAGATTCAAAACATAATGAGGGTTTTTTGATTATAAAGAGCAAAACTCTGGAGAATTTTGATGTTGTTATTTACAATAACAAGGAAAACAAAAAATATAATTTTGGAAAGCTGAAGAAACTAAAATGACATCCTCCCACACATAAATGTGTGGGTTTCCTTGGTATTGTCTAATCTCAGTTTTGACATCTGTTGCTTTCGCTTAATCATCTCATCTACAAAGCTTATAAGTTTTGACATTACCGATATTTACCACATCTTAAAGAACAATGTCATTAAGTTAAGAAAATTCTAATTCTATAGATATTTTAGAAAATAGAA
>JBBSYU010000006.1:0-7821 GCA_038045105.1 Nanobdellota archaeon
ACACCAAAAGAATATCCACTTACTAAAGTAAGTGGTTTAATTTCGGACATTAAAAATTTTATTTTATCAGTAATCTAAAAATTCTAAGAGTTTTGTAATCAGTGACTAAGCGATTTTGCATTTCATCTTTCTCAATTGCATCTTATAAACATCTCTTAAATTATTACATTACCAATAATTTTATAATCCTCTATTTACTACATTAATAATAAATTAAGAGTCATTCTTAAAGGAAGGATGACTTGTTAGGGGAACCTTGGTTCCCATACTATCATGACTCAGGAAATTTACATAGAAAATATAATGGAAGTTCTTAAAAATAAGAATAGAATTCAAAAAGAGCTAAATGTTAAAATAACAAATAAAGGCAAGCTTGTTTTTATTGATGGACAAGGAGAAAAAGAATATCTTGCATTAAAAGTATTGGAAGCTGTTAATCTTGGTTTTTCAGTTGATAAATCTCTTTTATTAAAAGACGAAGAAATAATTCTCCAAACTCTAAACATAAAAAACATAACAAAAAGAAATGATTTGGAAAGAGTAAGGGCAAGGATAATTGGAACTCATGGAAAAACAATTGCAAACTTATCCAAATTAACAGACTGTCATCTTTCTTTAAACAACAATCAGGTAGGAATAATAGGCAATATTAATAACATTGAAGAGGCCATGATTGCATTAAGAATATTAATTCAAGGAAGCAAGCAGGGAAATGTTTATGCAAGATTGGAAAAAAAGAAAAGGCAAAAAAGACTTTCTCAGCCTGAAGTAATAAAAAATGAGATGAAGAAAAAATAGTCATCTGTCTTTTTAGCTCAACATGGAAGCAAGATTTATATAGTTTAATTATATATAATAGTTATGTATATGCTATTAAAAAGGGGGAAAGTAAGAGAAATAATTTCTTTAGCAATAAAAGAAGCGGGAAGTATTAGGAAATTAGTATTAAAAATAAATATTCCTCGATCAACAATTTTTGAATACTATCAAGAAAGAGGTTCGATAAGAGAAGATAATCTAAATAAAATTTTACATTATTTAAATATAAATTTAGATGAAAAAGAAATATTAAAAAAACTTCCAGATAATTGGAAACAGATTAAAGGAGGAAAAAGATGTGTCGAAATTAAAAAAGCAAATGGAACATATGAAGAACAATTAAAAAAATGCCAAAAAGTTGATGGTGGAAAATCTTTAAAAATATGGCATTTAGAAATGAAAAAGAAAAATCCTGAAAAATATCATATGCTCCAATATAATCGATTTAAAAAAATAGGAACTTATAAACTTGAAACAAAGAATGGAGAAAAAGTAAGAAATAAATTAGAAAAAGAAGTTGCCGACCTTTTAAAAGATTTAAAAATAGAATATAAATACGAACCCCTGGTTAAGATAGATAAAAATTATTTCTTTCCAGATTTTTTAATTAATAATAAAATAATTATAGAATGCACAGAGTGGAGAGGCTATGACAAAGCAATAAAACTGAAAAATAAGATTAAATTCCTAAAAAAGAAATATAAGGTATATGTTGTCATCCCAAAAACTTTAAAAAGATACTATGAGACTCTTAATAATTACTTGGTGCTGGGATATGAGAATCTTATCCCTATCCTTGAAGTTCCCGTAGCTCAGCCTGGTAGAGCACGTGACTGTTAATCATGGGGTCGGAGGTTCGAGTCCTCCCGGGAACGCTTTTTATTTTTCTATAGATTTACAAATTCGAGCCCAAAACTGGGACATAATTTATTCTAACGTAAAAAAGCTTATATACTACTTACTAGTAGTTACTATATGGGCATTACTAAAAATTTATCTTTAATAGGGGCGACATTAATTGGTCTAGTTGGAGCTTTTTCTTATTTGCATTTTAATAAAGAAGAATCTTTGGGAATAACTGAGAAACCTGCTTTAGAGGTTAGAGTAGGAAAGATGGAATATGCTCACGGACCCTTAATTTCTCATGACCTTACTAATTGTAGTGCAGTTATATTAGACTTCGGAGAAGATGCTTTAATGGCTCATGCTCTCCCTGTTCAATCTTATGATTATTATACTTTAGAAGGTTCAACTTACTCTACATCTTCTAGTTCAGATAGACATTTTATAGGTTATAATACATGTATTGATGAATTAGTTGATGAAGTTCAAAGAAGAAATCTTGATATCAAAAATTCTGAAGCAATTATAAGTTTTGGGAGAGACTTTCCAAAAGAACAAATTTTAAATAAATTATCACAAAAAGGAATAAAGATAAAAGAATTGCATTACTCTGATTCGTTGAAAAGCAGAAGTGTTATTTATTCTCCTAAACTAAACAAGTTAGTTATTACTGATTCAGATTCGCAGAAATTGAGAAGTCCTTCTAATAGTGAATGGGAAGGACCTTAGTTATATTCAAAAAATTATGAGACATAGCTGTCCGCCATATTTATAAATTAATCACTCTTCATTAATTCATGGAACTCAAAAAAACCTGGTGGTTGTGGCTGATTCTTATTCTCCTATTGATAGCAATTTTCCCAAAAACCTGCGGCAAAACAGATTTTATTTCCACTGCAATAGAATATGAATGCCTGGGAATAAACGCACCTTTTATTAATCTCAATACAAATTTTAGCTGGTGCTATGGAGTCTGTTTTGAAAAATCAATAGCAGATAAAACTGGCAGCCAGGCAGCAATCCAGGACAATAATTCTCCTGCAATAATAACAGAGTTCATGAGTCCTTTGCTGAAAATTTTTCCATTGCTGATAGGAATTATTATTCTTATATTGGTTTTGCAATGGATAGGTCCATTAAGGAAAAGATAAAAGAATTAGTATAAATTTTATTGGAAACATAATAAATCGAGAGAGGGTAATTAATTGATTACACCTTCATAACAAAACCTCAAACTATAAATTGTTGTCCTTATGAATTGGCTGTTTCAGAATTAAAATTAACATCAAAGAATAAATGGTTAGAATTAATTGAATTATGCTACTAATCTGATTTCATAAAGCTGAATAGATGCGTCTTGTTGTCTAACTTTAAATACTAAATAGCTTCTCAATCTGTCAGTTTCTGGAGGAAAGCTATATCTACCAGACTGTGTTTTTTCTAAAAAATAATCATGTTCTGTCTTAAATTCTCTTACAATAGTTCCATCATCCATGTTTAGCTCACATATCCTTGCCTCATGTTTTGCCATCTCAAAAATATAAACATGATTATGGCTTCTTGGAACATGTTCAGCCCAAGCTTCTTGAACATCTCTTATTAAATCTTTTTTCATAGTTTTATTATAACTAAGCAGTTTATAAACTTATTCCATTTTTAATTTTTAAAACCAATTAATGCATCAATATCAAGAATTAAGAAAGTTTTTAAATGTCAAGAATCAAAATGATTCTTGATCACCCAAAAAATTATAGATAATTTTTCATGTCTTAAAAATGTAAACCTTCAAAAACTTTCAGAAGTTTTTGTGGCCAAGAAAACCTATTAGATTTTCTTTGGTTTTCTAAGAGTTAAAAATATAGGTATATTTTTAAATTCATTATACATTCATATTTCATGGAATTCCAGGACTTAGTAAGAAAAAGAGCATCAGTAAGAAGATATTCTGATAAAAAACCAGATATTAAAAATATAATCAGATGCATTGATACTGCAAATCTTGCGCCTTCTCCAGGAAACCTTGCTCTTTTAAAATATGTCATTGTAGAAAATAAACAAAAAATAGAAAAAATAGCAGAAGCCTGTCAGCAGGATTTTATTGCTCAATCCAGCATCCTGATCGTCATTTGCTCTGAGCAAAAAAATGTAACAACAGCTTATGAAGCAAGAGGAAGAAAATATCTTAAACAGCATGCAGGCGCTGTAATTCAGAATTTATTATTAGAGCTAACAAATTTAGGCTTAGCTTCCTGTTGGGTAGGTGCTTTTTCAGACATCAGCATAAAAAGAGCCTTAAATATTCCTGATGAAATTGAAATAGAAGCGATTTTGCCAATTGGATATCAACTGAAAACAGACAGGATTATTCAAAGAAAAAAACCCCTCCTAGAAAACAGGATTTTTTTTGAAACCTGGAAAAACAAATACAGAAAACCTTTTGCAGGAATACAGGACTAAAAGTTTTTATACCACCAAATTTTTATTATTATCATACATAACCTATTAGTTATGGCATCTGTTGATTAAGCTTTGGTTTCAGATTCTCATCTTTTACAACTCGCAAAATATTTTAATCTTCTCACAAACATTTCTTAATTTATCATATTACCAATATTTACCACAGCATAAATGCTGTGGATTTCTTCTCAGTTAAGATATGTTTTATCTGTTCATATTTGTTATATCATCTATTTCATGCCTTGCTTGTCATTGACAACTTAATCATTTCATCGCCATAACTTCTCAGTTTTTAAATCATGTCAGGATAAATCATGATTTTGTTAAAACTTTTCTAAAAAGTTTTACATTACTAAAATAGAATTTTCCACTGAATTTCTTCAATTTATATACTCCATCACATGCTTTCTGATTTTGGAAATGTTTTTAAACATCAAAAATCATTGATTTTTGTGGCTTAAAAATTTTAGAATAATTTTTAAACATCAAAAATTAAAGAAATAGATAATAGAACCATACAGAAAACAAAAATATTATCAAATTTGTTTTCTGGCGCTAAATCCCATGATTAAGGGATTATCATATTCAATTTTAAATCATGGGGTGATTGAAAATTGCATGCAAAAAGAGGTGATCTCTTTTTTTCTTATCATACTTATTTGTAAGTATATTGAATAAATAAGCAGTGCTATTATTTAAACCTTTGGTTTGAATAAAACACAAAAAAAAATTGACTGAAAGGAGGTATAAAAAAGATCAAAAATCTTAAAACAAAAAAATGGTGCTAGATTTTACAAAAGAAGCAATAGATAATTTAGAAACACACAGTATTAACTTTGATGACTTAAAAGCAGGTAAAGCTAATATCAAAGTTTTTGGTGTTGGCGGAGCAGGATGCAATGCAATTACCTGGTTGTTTAATAAAGGAATCAATGGTGCAACAGTTTATGGAATGAACACAGATGCCCTGCATCTTAGCATAACCAAGGCAGATGATAAAATCCTTATTGGAAAAGACCTTACAAGAGGGCTTGGTGCAGGTGGAAAAGCAGAAGTTGGAAGAGAAGCTGCAAAAGAATCTATTTCAGAGCTGAAAAAAGTAACCACAAACGCTGATATGATTTTCATAATTGGCGGAGAAGGTGGCGGAACAGGAACAGGAGCAATGCCTGTGCTGGCTCAAGTTTCAAAAGAAACAGGAGCTGTTTGCATAGGAGTTGTTACAATGCCTTTTGAATGCGAAAAAGCAAGAATTGACAAAGCAGAATTTGGATTGCAGGAACTAAGAGAGCATGTTGACACAGCTATTGTTATTGACAATAACAGGCTTGTTGATATTGCAGGACAGTTACCTATCCAACAGGCATTTGCAGTTGCTAATGAATTAATTAGCACAATGATAAAAGGTATTGTGGAAACAATTACCCTTCCATCATTAATCAACTTAGATTATGCAGATGTTTCAGCAATAATGAAAAAAGGCGAAGTTGCAGTAATTGGAATTGGAGAGTCTGATTCAAGTGATAGAGTTAATGAAGCTGTTAGGCAGGCTTTAACACATCCATTGTTAGACGTGGATTACAAAGGTGCAAATGGCGCATTAATACACATTACTTGCGGACCAGACATGAAGCTGGAAGAATTCAGCCAGATTGGAAAATTAGTTACAGAAAATATTGCAGCAGAAGCTCAGGTTATTATTGGCGCAAGAATCAATAAGGACTTTGAAGGCAGAGTAAGGGTTATTACTATTATGACAGGTGTTTCAAGCCCATATATCCTAGGAAAGCAGAAATTCAGAGATTGGGATGAAAGAAGACCAGTTCAGAATGAATTTTCTGACTTAGGGATAGAAATCGTAAGAGATAGATGGTAAAAATCTAAAAACAAAAATTATATTTATTTGCCTGCCTTTTTTTCTTTGGCAGGTTTTTTTCTCTAATCACAAGAAGATTTATTACTAATCTCAAACTGCATATTTAATTTTTTATTAATCCCATTGAATAATTCCATTCTTGAAATCAGGGTTTGATTTGCATCATAAATTTCTAAAAAGTTTTTATTGCATTTTTCAACTTTTTTCACACCCACATCAACCTTAATTTTACAATCTCTTTTTTCTATTTTTTTGTAATCTCCATCCTCATCTTTGCACTCTCTTGTTTGCTCTCCATTAAAAAACACATTTCCTTTTGCAAGGTCACCTAAGCTATAAGCTGCTTTGCATTCATTCCAATCCATGCAAATCCATGTTATATTTTTATTGCTTATTCCAAAGAGCATGCTAATAATATCTTCTTTTACAAAAGGAATTTCCCATGTTTTTTCTCCAGTCTCATTTATAACATTTTCATTTGCAAAAGTTTCATTAATGGCAGAACAATTCTGCTGCTCAATTGGTTTTCCATTATCTTTCTTGCAATTTTTAATGTCATTGCAGGTTCTAATCTGTATCTGATTTATGCATTCACCCCAGGCACTACAATCCCATCCGGGAGTGCAAATAATTCCTCCTCCCCCTCCGCTAGGAGGATTTACAACTGCCACACTATTCACATCATAACTTCTTGTTTCAGAGACATTCATATTTCTGGCTGGTCCATTTCCAAATGAAATCCACTTGTAAGAATAAGTCCCAGCTGCTAATCCACTAACAGAAACATTATATTCTTTTGCACTTAAATTTATTGCAGAATAATTTGCCCCATTTATATAAAGCATTACACTTGCATTTGTATTATTAACGCTTACATTGAATAATGCAATGCTTCCTGCAGTTATTCCAGAATTATCCCAGTATGAGAAAAAAATTGGGAAAATAGGGTCTGAAGTCACATTTATCCACCATGTTTCACTTGAACTTGAATAATTCTCATTCCCAGAATAAATCGCAGTTATATTATATAGTCCTGTGTTGTTAAAAGCAGTTAAATTTGATATTGAATTTGTCCCTGTATTAATTAATGTTCCATTATTGTATAAGTTAATAGTCCCTGATACATTATATAATGTTCCGTTCAGCAAAATTGCAGTATTATTGTTGAGAGTGATGTTTATTCTTGAACTAATTAAATAAGTATAAACAACAGCGCTTGTATTTTGATTAACAGCCAGTATAAATGAATCTGTTTTAGCTGAGTAATTTGCATTTCCTGTTGTATTAAATGTATAATTATAATTTCCAGCACCTAAAACTGTATTGTCTGGAGAGATTATTGCTACTGCAGTATTATTTCTGTATAAATTGCAAATTATTTGTGATGGGCAAGTTGTTGTAGAGATTCCTGCAGGGTTTGGATGAATAATTGGAGAACTGGCAATAATTGAAAGATTATAAGTATTATTCTGTATTATTGTATAGCTGAATGTCTGTGAATTATTAAATAATTTACTTGTACCATTTCCATAACTCCAGAAATAATAACTATAAACACCTCTTCCAAGATTATTAAATGTTTTATTAAACACAGAAGATAGGTTTGACATTGTATAATTAGTTCCATTAAACTCTACTCCAGCTGTTCCATTTGTATTTGTTAATGTTATATTAAACAACCAGTTTGCATTTGGAGAAAATTGAGTTCCATTTGCAGGATTTGTTTGATTGTTTGAAAATAAAGGATAAGTTATATCAGTATTATTCACACTATAACTTCTTGCTCCAGAATTATTCAGATTCTTAGATGTTCCATTTCCATAAGC
>JBBSYU010000007.1:0-4437 GCA_038045105.1 Nanobdellota archaeon
TGATTAAAAAAGGCAAGACAACTATATAAATGTGACGTTAACTATACAATATCGTTTAATACAGAGCAAAAAGTAAACCTCTGCCTTCAGGCAGAGGACAAAGCTTTCTGCTTTGTCTTTTCGCTCAGTCTCACCAAGTCCATTACAAACCTCGGCTTTTAAGCCGAGGTACAAGTCCGAAGGACTTGGTGATTTTAGTAAGGTTTAATTGCATGACTTCCAGCACATTATTTTGCAATTGCATATAATAATTATTGGTAATGTGAATGTCTTTAGAGATGTTTATGAGGAGATTAAGATGGATAAATTTAAAATATATATCTTGTAATATATATTATGGAATTTGAGGTTGATGTTAGTGGGAAAGATATATTTAATGAAAAAAGGGTTATGCATATAGACACGAGTTGCAAACTTTATGAGAATAAAGATACTGGAATAGCTTATAAAATACTTGGAACTAATAAACATAAGGGGCTTGTTATAAATAAGAAACTTAAAAGAGAATTAAAAAAGAAGTTTGATATGTGCAAGGATTTTGCGAGGCTTTATTCTGTAAGCATATATTATTTGATTAAGGATGATTTAGATGAATTCGATATTCTTATTATTTGTGCTGATGAAAATTTTAAAAAAGTCAGAGATTACTTAGATATTCTTTTTCAAAATGATAAAAAATATTCTAAAAAAGATATAATAAGCATTGTTAAATTGAGGGAAATAACAGATAATAAGAATTTGAGATCTGCTGCTGATAAAATAGCAAATTCTTATAGAAAAAGAGGGTTAAAATCAATAAATAAGAAACAAGAAGGCATCCCATTAAATGTTGTGCCTATTAATTATAATAAAATAATTGAAAAGTTTAATGAAATAAATCAAAAAGTAAGTAAGTAGGTGGCGACCTTCCCAAACCATTTATCAGCTTTCGCTTTGGATACCTTACATACATAAGGATTTTTCTGGAGTCGGTCTACTTACATTAATTATAATATGATAAACTTTATAAAACTTTCCATAACTCATAATAGCTTATGTTTCTGAAGTTCAGTATTCTAAAATTATTGGCATCTTCAATTAATTTAGTTATGCAGATGAGAAGATTAAGATGTTTTATTAATCAAGATTTTACTCTTCTCTCCTCTATTATTCTTCTCTTCTCCAGTTAATTGTTTTTTCAATATCCTTTTTCAAGACTTTGAACAAGCTTCTTGCAATTAACCAAAATCTTATAATCTTATTTATTTTATATTCTTAATGGAAAATGAGGGTGAGAATATTCTTTTATCTGAAGAAGACATAATGCGGATAAAGAAAATTTTAAATGAAAAAAGATTTGAAGAATTTAAGATTCATAAGCATTATTTTAGAAGCAAATTTGGAGATGCAATCATAGATATTCCCAGACATGGGATAAATTTGCTAGAGCTTAAAGACATTTATGAGCGAAAACATCAAATCAAAAGAGGTTTTAAAAGAAAAACAGATAGTGGTTATTTGTATACTCTTTGTTATGATGAAAGCAAAAATGTTTTTGTTAAAGTTGGATATATTTTAGATGAAGAGCCTCAAAAAATATTTTCTGCTATGAGAATATTTAGAAATTTAGAGGGAGCTGTAAAGAGAAAATATGCGCTTTCTATTTAATTATAAACTGGATTTAGCTGGTTTGGAATGTTTAATTGTATTGTAGAGTTTACCTGCCCTTTAATTACTGTAAGGCCTATAAATAAGATATTTCCCGTTTTTTTAATAACAATCATGGCTTTATCAAGATTTGAAAGCTTTTCTGGATCTATTTTTAAAAAAGAGCTTGCACCTTCTAATTCTATGCCTAATATTTTTCCATCTTCTCTGACATCAATATTAAAATTACCATAAGTTAGATTTCCTTTGATTTCAGAGTCTATTTTAGAGGTATAAACATGAAGTATATCCAATTCTGGATTATAGTCAAACTTTGTTTCTTTTTCCATGGTTATTACAGGTTTTATAATTATTTAAAGCTTATTATAGTGTTAAGTAAAGTATCCAACTTAACATTTGCTCTATTCGCACTTTCAATTTTTATTTTATTTTAAGATTGTAAATTGAAAATACTCACCATCTCCTGATGTCAAGTTAATACATATTATTAGTAATAAAAATTAGCGAAATCTTCGAGCAGGAGGAGAAGATTGAGTAAAAATAAGTTGAGCCGAGGGTAAGCGAGGCGAAAGTAATGTTAAGAAGCAAGGTTTACTTAACATATAGCAAATGAAATTAAAATGTTAGTGAGAAGCAAGAGTCAAAAATCAGTTCTCTCTTCTCCAGTTAATTGTTTTTTCAATATCTTTCTTTATTCCTTTTTCAATCAGCCTCATTTCTCTTTCAATACTCTTATCAATTGTCTCGTAAGGTTTTTTGAATAAAAGTCTTATCACAATCAATCCTATAACAAGAATTATTATAAGCTCTGTCCAGGGAAACTCAAGGGTTATATTGGGAGTTCCAATAATCAGATAATAGCCATTGTCATTAATCTTAATTGCATCAGGATTATGCACAACATTTAGTGTGTCTGTTTTAATGATGTATTGCTCATTAGATTTGTAAGGATATGAAGATGGTGACATCTGGGTCAGCTGATGCACTTCAAGGGAGTCATAAAGGTTGGTGACTTTTTCTTTGCCATCTGAATTTGCATAAAAATAGACTGATGATGTTCTTGAATTATTTGTAAAGATTAATATGGAGTAGTATTTTTTCCAGTCAGAAGATTTTTCAAAACTCTTATCTGGAAGACATTTATTGTCATTGCTAACCCAGTTACATAATTTAGGATTGTTTCCTTTATAATAAAAAGTTATAAAATATTTTTTCGTGTTATTAAAATCTTTAATAGGTTTATTAATGCAGGCACAATGATTTGAAGAAGTTAGATTTAATGAGTATCTTCCTTCATAAGAATCTAAAGATTGAGAGGCATTGATTATAGCTTCTTTTGCATTTTCAGGAGTTGTGCAACAATCTCCTGCTGTTTGGTTAAAATTCTCAAAATTTCCATCATCAATTAGGTTTTGAGAATTAAATGTATATAATTCTGATGGAAGGACATGATATTTCTGGAATGTTGAGGTTCCCAGAGCTATTAATACAATTATCAGTATTAATGCAAGCAGGTATCTTAATGCTCTTTTCATTTGGATTTTGTTTTAGGTTTATTTTATCTCTAAAAATTTCCTGCCTTTGGACAAGAAAATTTTTTATTTGTTATTGGTATTGTATATGATTTAATAGATAAGGCATTTGTTGATTGAGTGAGATTGTAGCTGTTTTTTATTCCAATCTTAATCTAATCATTCATAACTTATTTGTTCATATATTACTAATATCTCTCATTATTTAATTTAATTGTTATCACAGAACTCTTTTTCCACCAGTTATCAAAGTTATCAATGTTGTTGATGTATTACTTGATATGGATACTAATTCGTGGTTTTTAAGCTTTGCTTTTTAGATCTTCTCCAATCCCAAACAAGATATCCTATGCATGCCAAAAAGGTTGTTCCTGATATGATTAAGCCGATGTAGAAGTAGGATTGGGGGAGGAAAATTAACATTTTTGAAAGAAAATGTATTTAAAATATAAATATTCAAGATTTACTATAAATAGAGGAATAAAAATGAAATATATATTTCTTGATGAAAGTGGTGATCTTGGCTTTAAAGATAAATCTAGTAAATTTTTTGTAATAACCTTGATGTGTTGTGATGTGCATACTGAAATTGAGATTAGCAGAATAATCAAAAAGATAAGAAGAAAAATCCTTAAGAAAAAAATGAAGAATACATCTGAATTAAAGGGCAACAATTCTTCTGATAAAATAAGAAATGCTGTTTTGGAAAAGGCTTCTAAGAAAAATATAGAAATATATACTATTATACTTGACAAATCAAAAGTTTACAATTATTTAAGAGATTACAAAGATAAACTATATAATTATACAGCGAATCTAATCTTAAATGAATGTTCTTTTGATAATAATAAAATCAGTTTAGTTGTTGATAAAAGAGGAGGCGTTTTAGCAGCAGATTTTAACAGATATATTAAATTCAAACTTATTAATAAAAATAATTGTGATATTAAAGTTGAGCATAAAAATTCTAATAAAGATGGTTGCTTACAAGTTTTAGATTTTATATCTTGGGCTATTTTTAGAAAATATGAGTCAAAAGATGAAGAGTTCTATAATATAATCCGAAGCAAGATAACCACTGAAAAACATATGTTTAATATGGACCCTAGAGGTTAAAAAATATGCACCATCCGGTACACAACCCCCCTAGGACTTACCCATGAATATTATAGGTATTGATACTTTTTAAGCTTTGCTTTTTAGATAGCTTTGCGTACATATTATTTAATTTTATTAAAATAAGATAATCTTGCTCTAT
>JBBSYU010000008.1:0-3372 GCA_038045105.1 Nanobdellota archaeon
TTAAATATGTTACTAAAATAAGTTTGAAGAATTCTCATAGGAGTAATGTAAAAACCTGATGAGTTGTGAAGATGAGAAGCAGGAGAGAGTGCATAATGAACTGATAACCCTCCTTAATCAACAGATGCCATAACTCAAGTTATTGATGATACCAAAATATCAGTAATAAAATAGTATTGGTAGTATAAAAATGATAAGTTATGCAGAGGACATGATTAGAGAGTTCAACAATCTCTCACCATAACGGCATTGACATTACAACAGCCCTTTTAGAAAAAGTCCTGGGGCAAAAACAAAAAATAAATCAAATCTAAAATGAAAATTTACATAGCAGGCAAGTTATCAGATGATTCTGAAAGAGAATTTTTAGAGAAAATCACATCTTTATGCGAGAAACTAGGTTTTGAAACATTTCTGCCTCACAGAGATGTTGGAATTGCAAAATCAATCAAAGATGTTAAAAGAATATTCAGGGGAGATATCATAGATGGTTTTAAAAATGTTGATTTGGTTATTGCTGATTTAAATGGTTTGCATGTTGGTGCTGGAACATCCTGGGAATTAGGATATGCTTATTCCAAAGGAATTCCTGCAATTGGAATTAAGACAGATGAAAGCAAGGAAGATGCTCTTGAATATTTAAGTTCAATCCTCATATATTCAATGGAGATTGTGGATTCTTTGGAGAAGTTGGAGGAAAAGTTGAGAAAGATAAAGAAGAAATAGGGCAGTATGTTTTGAATCATACAAATGTTTAAAAATAGTTTTCTTTTGAAAAAGGCATGGCTGAAAAGACTATTGTTTTAAAATCGACAGGTGCGATTGGTGATTTAGTCATAGCTTCTGCATTGCCTGTTGCATTAAATAAAATGGGTTATCATACAGGTGTTATATCTAAAGGATTTACACTGCCTTTGTGGAAAGGACTAGATAATGTATCAATGTTTGCAGATGAGAAACAGGTTCCAGAAGGAAGTCAGGTTGTTGATATAAGTGATTATTTATCTAATTTTCCTAATTCAAGAATATTGCCTACAACTTATACAGGAAAATTAAGTGAAAGAAATGGGCATTTATGCGAATGGATGGCTTATTCTGTTTTTTTAAAATCTGGTGTTGTTTTTAGGGCTTCAAGAGATGATGTGAGAATCATGCTAACTGATGAGGAATTAAGGGCTGGAGGACAAAAAATAGATGATATTGCAAAAGAAAATAATGGCAAACCTGTTGTTGTGATAGCACCTTATTCTACTACAAAAAACAAAAATATCCCTAAAAAAGCATTAGAACAGATTGTCAGAGGTGTTTCTGGATTTGCTGTTCCTTGTTTACTTGAACCTTTTTCACAAGAACAATATATTGAAGGAACAAAACCCGTAGGTGACAAGGATTTGAGAGTTGCAAGTGCAATTCTTTATAATGCTGATGCATATATTGGTGTTGATTCAGGACCTTTACATATGATTAATGCAACAAGACAGGGAGTAAGTTTTGCAGATGGAACTAAACCTAAAAGAGATAACATTATTGCTGCTCTTGGAAGTTCTGATCCTGATGTTGTTGCATATGCAGATAATAGAATAATAAGAACAACAGGCGGATGCCCTATATCACCTTGTGGTGCTCATGGATACTGGCCTGTTGAAAAGTATGGTGAAGAGTTTAGAAGAGTGTTTTATAATTCTGGAAATGAAAAAGATAAATCAGGATGTATTTATGGGAATTATAGCCAGTTAGATACTGCACAATGTCTAGAATCTGTAAATCCGGAAGAAGTTGTTGAGGCTGTTAGAAATGTTTTAAAATAAAAATATAATTGGTAATATCAATAACTAATCGGTTATGAAATACATGATTAATCGCTGTAACCTGAATGATTTTAATCATTTACTTATCTTCTCATGTTTACAAAACTTTTAATTATACATTATTAATATTTATTAGAGGTATAAATTATAATAAAATTTATTTATCCAGTGTTTTTGTAGATTCAATTTCGGTTTCTCTCCAACCATCAGAATAAACTTCTTTCTTTTTTAAGTCTTGAAATGCCTGCTTGTAAATGCCTGAACGAGCAGAGAATAGCTGAATTGTCCAGATAAACTCCTTTATGCTTCTTGGATAAAATAAAGTATGAAAAAATCCATATTTTACCTCGTTCCAGAAGGTTTTTGTTCTTGGCATGTCTGGAAATAATTTTGACAGATTTTCATGTCCTTTAATATTTCTTATTTTCTGGTTTTTCCAATCTTTAAGATTATCAGGGTTTTTTACATAAACTTCTACATTTGGAAGATATTTTATTTTATAATTTTTTTTCCAGAATAAATAAGGAATAACACTGTCTTCTGAAGAATCAATTGGAAAATCAGAAATAACTCCTTTTCTTATTGCAAATAAATAACCAGAGCATTCAAAGAATTTTTCATTGTCTGAAAAAGTTTTTCTTACTTTATCTATTCCTGAAAATAATAAATGAGACCAGTATCCAAATTTATTGTTTTTCTCATCTATTGGAACTGGTTTTCCAGTAACACAACCTATTTTAGGGTTTTTAAAAGCATTTGCAATTTCACTAATTGTATTTTTGCTTACATAAACATCTCCATCAGTAAAAATAAAAACATCATCTGTATTTTTTGAGCCTAATTTTTCAAACAAAAGATTAAGTGCATAACTTTTTCCTTCTCCAGGATCAAGAAAAAAACCAACACGCTTGTCTTTAATAGTTTCTTTTAAATAATCTTTTACTTCCTGAAATGGATCACAGATAATTATTTTGAATTTCTCTTTAGTATCCTGATTTAAAAAAGCATTTATAGCTCTTAGTGTTGCTTTTGGTTCTTTATAAGAGGTTATTATTATGTCTATCATATTGGAATATTATCAATTTATTTATTTTTAAATTTATGGATGATGTTTGGTAATGTCAATGATATGAGATTATTCTATGAAGAATTATTTTATATTAGAATCCTTTATACATAAGAGTTATGGCATCAGCGTCTTTCGCTTAATCATCTCATCTCCATAACTTATTATTTTTCACATTACTAATATAGAAGGGGATATTTACCAATCTTCAAAGAACATCAAAAGGATAATCATCAGGTCTTATCAGAATAAGTTTTTCATTTTTTTCTGTTAGAGCACCTATTCTAACCTTTCTCTTTCCTTGTTTTCCAATATCAGAAATCTCTAATTCTTCTACAATAGCTTTCTGATCTGCAATCATTATTCTGTCTCCCTTTTTTATGTCTTTTGCTTGTTTTTTCATCAGAGGAGATAATAAAACATATTTATAAAGTTTATTAAGATACAGCTGTGTTGCATGAATCCTAAAAAATAACACAGCTATCGCTAACTACTCAA
>JBBSYU010000009.1:0-3460 GCA_038045105.1 Nanobdellota archaeon
TTATAGTTTTTATTTTTTATTTTCTTTTTAACAATGGAAGCTGGGATTTTTTCAAGAATCTTCCAGGATATAAATATAATAAAAGCGATGCAGTTATAGAACTTCCTTCTGACCAGAATATTCTTGTTAATTATTATAACGTTGCAAAAATATTGGATGGAAAATATATTAAGTTTTGCACTTCAGGAGACTGCACTAAACTAAAAGATTCTAATTTATACTGGTATGGTGATGAGAAAAATGGAGGAATATATGTTGATGAGAACTGGGCATTTGACAAGAAAATCGCAGATATTTCCGGAGGGAGAATAAAAATTAACAGTGAAGTTTTGAATAAAGGAAATTTGTATTTGAGACTGCAGAGCCTGCTTCCTTCTTATGAAGATATTGTTAATCTAGATAATTCAATTTATATTTCAGGAGAAATTCTCCGGGATAAAAAAGTTGAGGTTAAGACAGGATGAGCATGAAAATTGATAATTACAAATTAAATACTGGTAATGTAATGAATAAAGGGGTGAAGATGAGTAGTGAAAGTGAAAAATGAGTGATTTCAAAACTATTACAACCCGGCTAATCTAAGGCATTAACATTACTGATAAATAAAATGAGCTCTTTTAAGAAAAGACCCAGAAAATAAATTTTCTGGTCTATTCAAAAATAAAATTTTTGAAGGTATCGGAGAAAAACTAAAATGAAAATAATTAAACTAAAAAACAAGAAGGCAGAAGGAATTTTAGAAAGCGAGACATTGAGAGTTGTTATTGCTGTAATGTGCATTCTGCTTCTTGTTGTGCTTGCATATAAGCTATATGGATTATTTACAAAAAAAACAGATGTTGAGCAGGCAAAGGAAACTCTTGAGCAGATTGTTTCTAAGATGAATGGGCTGAAGGAAGGGGGAAAGGATGAATTTTTAGTTGTTTCTCCTAAAAATTGGGTATTGATGAGTGATAAAGAGCAGGTATGCATCTGCAGTTTTGAAAATGAGGGTACTGATTTTTTCAGGTCTGAAAACAGAGAAAATGCTTTTCAAACATGTGTTACAAATGGCTTTTGTGCTAGTGTTAAAAACAGCATAAGTCCTTCTGATGTTTGTGGATGGGGGGCATTTGGAAGTTGCATTGATTTCAGGAATCTTCCTTTGAAAATTTATTTTGAAAAAAAGGAAGGAACAGTCTCTATTAAAACAAGACTTGAATCTGCTGTTTCAAGCATGTTTGAACCTATTTTAAATTATAAAAAAGATGAAAATTCAAAAACAATAAAAGATTTGATAGCAGAACTTATACCTCTTCTTGATGAAGGAAGTTTTCTCCAGTCTACATTCAGGACAGGACCTGTTGCTGAAAGAGATAAAATAAGAAGTGAGATAACAAGTAATTTTGAAAGCTATCTTAGTACAATAGATACAAAAAAACAATTTAATGTTGAGAGAGACAAGCTTGGCTGGAAAATGATTATGTATAAGTTAAATGACAAAAGTGAAACAGAAGGAAAATGGATTCCTGTTGGAGAAAGATATTTTACATATCCAAAAGAGATTGCATCTACTTCAGCAGATATTAATGGATATCAGCTGAGGTTATATCTTTATGACGCTACATAAGAAGAGCTCTTTTAGAAAAAGATATGGAGAAAAACGAAAAGAAATATTGGAAATATAAAAATCTAAAAGAGATGAAGATGAGGTGATTTAAGATAGGTGTGTGAGTTAAAACTAAAAAAGGAGAAAAACTAAAAATAAAATGACTATGAATAAAAAAGCCCAGGAACAAAGCGCACACTGGACACTACAATGGTTTATGCAGAATATTGTCATCTGGATAATCTTGATTTTTATAATTTCATTTGGTGTTTATTTTTTATTAAACTGGATAAAGGGTTTTTAATAATTATAATAAATGTTGGTGATGTGATAAATAATTAAGAGAGATGAGAGATTAAAGTTTATTGAATTACAATTACCACTAAACATCGGCATTAACACTACTAATAAAGTGTATTGGTAATGTAAAAAACTGATAAGTTTTGTAGAGGAGATGATTAAAATGTTTGGGATAATTACAATTTATCTAACAAAACTAAATCACCAATCAAATAACAGCATTAAGATACTAATATAAATATTTATTAACTTATTTTTATTAATATTTTATATAAAAGATGAATATGAAAAAAAAGAGATTTGGGAAAAAAGCATTGGTATTGAGCACTGTCATTGGTTTGATAATTCTTATTTTAGGATTTGCAATTCTGCTTTTTGCTTATTATCAATTAAACTGGACAGGCAATGTTGACAAGCAGATATGCCACCAGTCTGTTGTTTACAGAGCAACTCTTCCTGCATTTGCAGGCGCAAAGGAATATGTTCCTTTGAAATGCAAGGCACAGAAAATATGTATTACATCTGGCTTTATTGGAGGAAAATGCTCTGAATTTACAAATACTCCTGGTGTAAATTATATTAAAGTTAAAACTAAGGAAGATGTTGAGCAGGCTGTTGCAAGAGAGATTTTAAGCTGCTGGGAAACAATGGGTGAAGGAAAATTAAGTCTTTTTTCAAATTGGATAGCTGAAACTTATGGAATTGGAAATGTTGCTTCAACATGTGTTATATGTTCTAGGATTGCTTATGATAAAGAGAGTCTTACTAAAGCAAAAATTGACTTAAATTCTGTAAATGTTCAGGATTATATGATAAGGCATGCTGCCCCTGGGCAAAAAGTTTCTTATTATGTTTATATCACTGGAAAGGGCGGAACAATGTCTGTGCAGGATAATAGAAAGGGAAGTGTTGAATTAACTGCAAAAACAGATAATTCAGAGAGTCTTGAGCAAGTGAAAGTAGATATTGAAGATGCTTCTGGTGATCAGACAGATTCTGGAAAAGAAACTTCTGTAATGTTTATGCAGGTTGCTTCTCCTAAATATTCAGATGTTATTAAAAATTCATTATTAACTTTGCTTGGAGGAACAGCTGGAAGTTTTATTATTTCTCAGAAATATGCTCCTAAGGCAGCTTTTGTTGCTGTTAAATCTCCTATTTTCTGGGCTGTTTTAGCTGTTGCTGGAATTTACCAGTATGCATCTGTTTCTGATAATCAGGCTTTTACAGCTAGCCATTGCGGTGATATTAAAGTTGGTGATAAAACTAGTTATGGATGCAGTGTTGTTAGAAATGTTAATTATGATGAGACTGATTTAAGTCAGTATTGCTCTATTATTGAGAGTCTTCCTTAATTTTTTAATACTATTGATTTATATTTTTTTTATAATTAAAAAATACTGATAATATAGTATAATAATTCTTTTAAACTAATTTTATAATCTGATGTAATGAATCAAGATAAAGTAATAGATAAAACTGTAGATTATATGAGGGAGAGATTATCTGGGGAGAGTTCTGGACATGATTGGTGGCATACTTATAGGGTTTGGAGATTAGGCAAAAAAATAG
>JBBSYU010000010.1:0-1616 GCA_038045105.1 Nanobdellota archaeon
GAATGGTTTGGCATAATTTAATTTTGATTTATAAGTGATATCTGTCCCACACTCCCTTTCTCGATATCTTATGTTTCTGAACAGGCTGTCCCATAATCCTTATGGGACAGGAAAATTCGGTTTTATAGACGCTAAAAAGCTAAAAAAGTTTTAAAAAATGGCAAAAAACCGAATTGTGATACAGCCTGTGAAGTATTAGAACTCATCTCTTTCTCCTCTGCCTGAAGAACTCAATTATAATAGGAATAACTGATACAATAATAATTATTAATATGACTAAAGTCAGATTTTCCTGTATAACAGGAATCTTACCAAAATAATAACCAGCAAACAAGAATAAACCAACCCATGCCACCCCACCAATAATATTATAGCTCAAGAATTTCTTATATTCCATTTTCCCAACACCTGCAACAAAAGGTGCAAAAGTTCTGATAAAAGGAACAAATCTTGCCAGGATTATTGTCTTCCCACCATGTTTTTCATAAAATTCTTTTGTTCTTTCTAGATATTCTTTTTTAAAAAATCTACTACGGCAAAAAATCCTTTCTCCAAAATAATTCCCAATCCAATAATTAAAACTATCTCCTAAAATAGCAGCAAAACAAAAAACAAGAAAAACAATAAACACATTAATATAACCGCTTCCTGCAAATGCACCAGTTATAAAAAGCAGAGAATCTCCAGGAAGAAAAGGTGTTATTACCAGTCCTGTTTCAAGAAAAATAATTAAAAAAAGTATAAGATAAGATAAAATACCATAATTCTGAATAATCTCTCCAACATACTTGTCAACATGAACTATAAAATCAACTGGATTTGAAAGAATTCCTTCTAACATTTTATTGTTTTAACCTCTCTTGCATCTTTTTACGAGGAAATTGAACTTTATAAATATAGTTCATAATAACAATAATGTTTATATTCTATGATTTATCTAAGAACAATTAAGATGAAAATAGATGAAGACTCTTTAACAAGATTAAAAGATTTAACAGGAAAATTAATGGCTTATGAAGCAAGGCAGATTCTTATTAATATGAGAAAACACAGACCTTGTTCAAAAAGATTCACAGAAACCCTTCATACGCCTCCTGAAAAAATTAAAAAAGGAATAGTTGATATATTTAGAGCAAATGGTTCTGAAGAACCTGACATTGCATTGCTAAGAGAAATATCATTGGAATATTTGGAAACAATGAAATATGCAACTGCAAATCCTTCTTTTCAAAAGTTAAAAGACAGGATAGAAAGAGGAAGATATGATTTTGGTGCTGCATTGAGAATATAAATTCATCTACTTACATTCACCTTAATGAATTTTTAATTCATTTACTTATTTTCTCATCTCATCTGCATAACTCATCAGTTTTTCATATTACCAATATTTACCACAGCATAAATGGCGAGAATTAGCATTTTACAAAAATTATAATATAAGAAATGCTAATTTGAGATGTGGATTTATTCTCAATTCAAGATATGAGGCATCTGTTGTTTTACGAGAGATTCTGATTCCATAACTTATTGCTACTCATCCATATCTCTTCAAGTTTTATACATCAAAAAAACAATGTGCCACCACACACTAAAGTGTGTGGTTTGTGACAGGCACT
>JBBSYU010000011.1:0-1158 GCA_038045105.1 Nanobdellota archaeon
ATTTGAAGTTTCAACAATACTAAATAACTCTGATGGTTATTCAAATGACAAAGTTGTTTTAACAGAGGTCTCTAATACTGGAAATGCATTTCAAGCAACAATAACTGGAGATGGTGTTGGAATAATAACAATTGGAGGAATAGTTTATAACTTAAAATATTATGCTAGTGATATAAACCCTGATAATTGGAATATAGAATTAACAAACTCTTATGGAGATTGGATTGGAGGAGCAAGAGTATATAAAAATGGATATATTGCAATAGGAATCCCAAATATTCCACAGAGTTCATATCTTTTAAAAGTTTCTCAATTAACAAATTCTTCTTATTATTCAAATGACAAAGTTGTTTTAAAAGATTTGTTAAATCCAGATAATATATATGTCGCAACAATGACATCAGAAGGTATTGGAATAATAACAATTGGAGGAGTAGCCTATAATGTATATACTGATGTTATTAATAGTGATTTTGACAATATGTGGTTAAAAGATTCTAATGGAAATTATATTGGTGGAAGAAGAGTATATAAAAATGGGTATGTTTTAGTCAGTTCTACTGGACAACTTCCATCTTTTAATCCATTCACAGCATTTATCAATTGGATAAAAAATCTTTTTTCTAAATCCTGATTTGACATTTTAGCAAGTTATTTAAATAAAGGTTTCTATTTCTTTTCATGGGACGTGAAGAACAAATAATTAATGAGAGAAAAAAGAAACTTGATGATATTTTAAAAAAGGGAATAAATCCATACCCTCATAAATATGAACCTAAGGACTATTCTTCTGAAATTAAAGAAAATTTCAGAAAATTAAAGAATAATGAGAAATCTAAAAGCAAAGCAAAAATTGCAGGAAGAGTGATGACTGTCAGAGATTTAGGAAAATTAATTTTTGCAACTGTGCAGGATTCTCATGGAAAAATCCAGATTATTCTTCAGAAAGATGAAACATCTAAAGATAGTTTTGAATTATTCAAGAAATATATTGATATTGGAGATATTGTTGGCTGTGAAGGAATTATAATGAAAACAAAAACAGGGGAAATTTCTGTTTTTTGCAAGAAGATTGTTCTGCTTTCTAAATCAATACTTCCTCTTCCTGAAAAATGGCATGGACTTTCTGATAAAGAAGAAAGATATAGAAAAAGATAT
>JBBSYU010000012.1:0-4770 GCA_038045105.1 Nanobdellota archaeon
TATATGGAAAGCTAAAAAATCTCAAGAAGAAATAGCTATATGTGTCCCACTTACTAAAAGAAGTGAACATTTATATATTGATTAGTTCTATGAAATTCAAGATATAATCTAAATAACTTAATATGAGTGGATTATTAGTTAGCCAAACACATGCAAGAGAAATTCGAAGATTTCTTGGAACAGGTTTACAGCCATTGAAATTACGAGAACCTTCAAAAACTGTTGAAGAAATCGTGCCAGTGCCTTCTGCTCCAACACATCAAAAATTAAGTCTTCTTTGTCATTATGGTGTTCATGGACAATGTGCTGATGTAAATAGAATGAGCCCTGCTCATTGCGCAAATTATGTAAATTGCCGAGGTTATTTGGCAAGAAAAAGGCAGGAAGAAGAATTTGAAAGAACCAGCATAATTTTAAGAAGTATTAGTGATCCTCTTTCAGATACTGTTATAATGACTGCACAGGATCTTATTGGTACTAATCAAAGTTCTGGAAAACCAAAAACTAGAAAGCTTTCTGATAATTATGCAAGATTTGGTTATTATGAAAGAATGACTGGAAACAGATTAGAGTAATAAAAACTTTTAAAAAGGGGTTTTTTATGGATATTTCTATGCTTAAGAAACTTTATGAAGATTTTTATATGGATGAGAATGGAAGATTTTGTATTATAGCTGAAACTGTGGATAATCCTGATGCAATTGCTAGAAAAACCGGACTAGATAAATGGATTGGGAAAAATGAAACTATTGTCAGAATTGGAAGAAATATTGTTAAAAGTTTTAAGAGAATAGAATTAGAACAGAGATTGGGACTGTATTTTGATCCTTCTGAATATGATATTCCTGATGCAATTATTCCTTATGCAAATGGATCTTATTTTATTGTAGCTGAGCCTATAGAAGAGGAATTTAATATTGATGGAATTCCTCATAGAGTTGAGGAAGGCAAACTGGCTGTAAAATTTGTTAAACTTTACAGAAGCAATATTGTTCAGAATGAAATTAATAGAGCATTAAAAAAGGCTCTTTTAGAAAAAAGAGATTTTTATCAATCTCCTGAATCCAGAAGATTCCTTTATTTTATTTTAGCAGAATTAAGATGAGTTTATCTCATTACATCTTTTTGTGTCATTTCCATAGGGAAATAATGCTGCATAACCTTGTTTTACAAGCTCTTTGTTTACAAATATTTCTTCATTTTGTTGAGATATTGAATTAACATAAACATATCTTAATAATCTTCCATAAGAATCTTTATCTGAAACATCTTTTTCAAGTCTTATCTGCCTGTTCAAAATCAAATCAGAAAGAAACTGCCTGGATTCATCAAATCCATTTTTATTTTTTTCAGGAGCATCAATGCAGATAAGCCTGATTATTTCCCCTGAAGCAAGTTCAAAAGTATCTCCATCTATTATTCTTGATGCGATTGTTGAATTATTTTGAGATTGATTTATTGTTTCGTTTTTATTTATTGCATTATCTTTTAAAGAAACATTAAAAATAAAATAAAAAGCGATTGTAATCATGAAGAAAATTAATAAGATAATCAGAATTGCAAGATTCTGCTTTTCAAATGCTTCTGATTTTTTTGGTTTTTCTTTTTTCTTAACTTTTTCTTTTTTCATGGATGAATAAAGGAATTTGGATTTATAAATTGATACTTTGATATTGGTAATATAATAAACTTTAGAATTATGAAGATGAGAAGATTAAGATGTGGGTGAAGAGAGTAGAAAAAAATCAACAGCTCTCTAAAATCTCAGATGCCCTGTATCTTAAATTATAGATAATTCTGATAAATAATAATTTTAATAATGTAATAACTTTTTGGAAATGACTTTTTGGAAATGTTAAATCTGATAAGTTATGGAGATGAGGAGATTAAGAGAGCTCTTTTAGTAATGCTTAAAGATAGGTAAAAGACCTCGGAGAAAACAGATAATAAACTAAAATCAACAGATGCACCATATCTTTAGTTATTAACAATTCCAATAATGCAAATCAACCATTAGGTTTAAATATATAGATTAATTTGCTATACAGAATAAAAAACTACCCTATTTATGACGTAGTTAGAGGGTGTAGTTTTTCATTCAGTCTCATAAAGTATAAACAAACCACACCTTTTTAGGTGTGATGAAATACAAATACTTTATGATAATAAATACAAAAAGGAGGGGAAAATGATTTTTCAAAGCACAGCTTTAATTGGACTTGGAGTGATAATAATTGCATGGATAATTCAGCTTGCTTATTCCTGGAAAGGAAATAAGGGAATGAAAAAAGGCTTTTTGATTGTTTATGCTATTGGTGTTGCATTGCTTATTATTGATGGATATATTAGTGATACAAAAGACACTGCAATATTCAATCTAGTGATTTTAGTTTTAGCAATGCTTGTCTTAATAAGACTAGGAAGCAAAAGAAATGAAGCTATAATCAGTCTCAGGCCTGCCAGAAGAAAAAAAAGATAATTTTTAATTTTTGTTTTTTGTAGTTTAGTAATAGGGTTTTGATTGAAATAAATTAAACAATAGAGGAGAAAAGAGGGATAAAAAATATATGACTAAGATAAAAATAAGAGGGTTAAAAATGAAAGAAAAAGAAAGAAAAAAATTATTTAGGATATTAAAGATAATTTTGCTATTTTTATTGACTATAATTGGCATTGGAATAATTGTATTTAAACGCTACGGGATTTTATTATGAAATATAAAGGAGTAATATTAACAATAATTACTGCAATAGGATTAACATTTGTATTATTCAATAGCATTTTTCAAACATTTGAATTTTTTGTTAGATATCAGTTAGTGGCATTTATGCTTTTTATAACTGCATTAGTTTGTTCAATAATATATTCCATAATAGAAAATATGGATGGTGAGGGCTGGTAAAATGGATGCAAGCACAATTAACACATTAGTACTTCCTGCGCTTCTTGGAGGTGTGGGAGGATTAACAAGAGGATTTATTGGATTATTAAAAGCTCTTAGTCTGAAAAGAAAGATTTTATGGGGATATTATGCAATAACTGTCCTTATTGCGTTTATTATCGGGATTTTTACAGGATTGATATTTAATTTTGATTATAGATTATCACTGCTTGCCGGATATGCTGGGACTGATATTTTAGAGGGAATATACAAAAGTTTTCAGGTTTCAAAGGTTTATGTTGGTAAAAAAGGAAAAATAAAATATATTTAATGTAAAAAATATTGGTAATGCGATAGATTATTGGTAATATAAAAATCTATAAGTTTTGCAGATGAGATGATTGTGAGAGCAACAAAAGCTTTCGTTTAATGTCAAGAATCAAAGATTCTTGAGCACCCTAAAAATCCAAAAAACAAGAGGATTTTTAGTGTCAACAGATGCCTCATATCTTGAGTTATAAGAGATACAAATAAGATAATAAAATGGCAAAGAAAATAAAATATAAGAAAACAAGAGGAAGAGAAAGTTTTGGAGATTTAAGCAAGGTTAGATGGAAATTATTTATTGCATGTCTGATAATTGTTTTTGTTGTTGCAGGCATAGGAAGCGCTTATACCCAGATTGACAGCTGGTATGAAAGTGTAAAACCTTCAATAACTCCTCCTAACTGGGTTTTTCCTGTTGTCTGGACTGTTTTATTTTATTTTATTGCTGTTTCTATGTATTATAACTGGCTTGGCGCAAACAAGAGGAAAAAAAGCAAATTAATATGGTATTATGGGATTAATTTCTTTTTGAATATATTGTGGAGTATTTTGTTTTTCACATTGCATAAGCCTGCTTATGCATTTTTTGAAATTATACTGCTTTTGATTTCAATAGCGCATTTAATCGTATTTAGCTGGAAAATAAAAAAAGAAGCTAGCTATTTCCTTATTCCTTATTTAATATGGGTTGGATTTGCAAGCATTTTAAATTATCTTGTGATGAAAGGAGTAAGATAAATATTGGAAATGTATAAATCTGAGAGATGTTTATGAGCAGCAAGAAATAAAAATCAGAAGCCATAACTTAATCAACAGATGCTTTATAATTAAATTATGTAGAATACCGATAAAAAAATATAATAACATGAAGAAATCAAAGATACTTGTTGTTTATTATTCAAGGACAGGCAATACAAGGAAAGTCGCAGAAGAGATGGCAGGAAATTTGAAAGCTGATTTATGTGGGATAAAGGCTAAAAGCGATTATAGAGGATTTTTTGGATATATCAGAGCAGGATATCAGGCTGTTTTAAATAAAAAACCAGAAATCAGGATAGATAAAAACACTGGCAATTATGACATGATTATTATTGGAACTCCTAATTGGGGAAGCAGGATGGCAAGTCCTGTGAGGACTTTTGTTTTAAGCAGGGAATTTAATAAATTAAAGATTGCATTTTTCTGCTGCCAGGGAGGAAGCGGTGCTGAAAAACTTCTTGATAGAATGGAAAAATTAACAAAAAAGCCTGTTGCTAAGTTTTTTGTAAATCAAAGAGATATTAAAGATAATAGTTATAAGAATAAAGTTAAGGAGTTTTGTGGGAGATTGGGATAAAGATATTGGTAATGTGAAAAACTGAGGAATATTGGTAATATTAATGCCGAGAAGATGAGTAGTTAGAGAGTAAGAGGTTAATAAGAAAATAAACTGATAACTCTATAATCAACAGATGGCTCATCTTTGAAGTTATAGAAGATATCAAAAAATATGCAGGAATTCAAAAAAAATTCAATAATATGGACATAACAAAAATTTTCATAAATTTTTGAATGTCCCCTTT
>JBBSYU010000013.1:0-2065 GCA_038045105.1 Nanobdellota archaeon
TTAAATATGTTACTAAAATAAGTTTGAAGAATTCTCATAGGAGTAATGTAAAAACTGATAAGTTATGCAGATGAGAATCAATGAATGAGAGCAACATCAAACTCGCTCAATCAACTAATAACATAACTTTTAAGAATTGATATTACTGATAAATCTATTTTAATCTACTTCATCAATCCTTTCAGCTTTTTCTCAATAATATCAGAAGAATGAGCACCTATTATTCTTTCTGCCTCTTTTCCATTTTTGAAAATAATCAGGCAGGGAATGCTTGAAATTTTATACTTCTGTGAAAGCTCCTGATTGTCATCAACATTTATTTTTACAAACTTCACCTCTTTCATATTTTCAGCAAGTTCTTCAATAACAGGAGACATCATAAGGCAAGGCATACAGTTATGATTAATTATTTCATTTGCAACAAACATTTTTGTTTCATTATCCAATGAAATAGATATGAATGGATATTGCTCCCCTTCTTCAATAATTATCTTATTTATCTTATCATAAACAATTTTTCCTTTTACATATTTTTTTACCCAATCATCATAATCTATGGCACCCCTAGGACTTCCTGCCTCTTTTCCATTTAACCAGTTATTAATTGTAGAGGGAGGAATTTCAAGATTTTTACTGATTTGTTTTATATTAAATTTATCTTTCATTAGTATAGCCTGCTCTCTTTTTTTATTAATCTCATCTAAAAATGCAAGTCTTTCTTTTAAATATTCTTTTGCTATAGAAGAAGGATATTTTTTATTAAGAGCATATTTAAATCCAATAGAGGCATATGAATAAGCAGAATTCAAATTGGTGTTGAGACAAATTTTTAATAAAATTGATTCTTTTTTATCTTTTCTTTCATATCTTTTTTCTTTTTCTATAGAAATTTTTCTTATCTTAACCCCAAAATTTTCAAGCAAATATGAAATTTCTTTTGAAAAATTATCAGGAGAATTTTCTGCTTCAGAGTAGAAATGAAACTCAATAGGATTTATAAAAGACTTATTATAAGCTTTTTTTCTTTTTTCATCTTTTATAACTTTTATTTCTATTTTAGGACCATCACCTCCTAAAAAACCCTGTAAAAAAGATTTTTGAATTTCTAAAGGACCATTTAATATCCACCCAGGAATTTTTAAACCTTTAATGAATTTCTTGCCAACTATTCCTCCAAGTGCGGCAAACAAAATGAGTAAAGAAGTTCTTGAAACTCTAACCCTGGAAATTCTTTGGATAAATTCTCTTTCATTAATTTTTCCTTTAATTTCTTGTTCTCTCACACCAGATTCATATCCTAAAAACCTTAAATCCTTTACTACTTCCCCTGTATCTTTATCATTAACAAAAAATTCAACACTTCTAAGATTATTTCTTTGAATTGATAAAGAGCCGTCTGTTAATATTAGTCCAAGTAAACTAGCTAAAATATGTGCTTTTTCATCATCATATTTTAATTCTAATAATCCTCTCTCATCCAATTCTTTTATATATTCTTCTTTATTTAAATTTAGTCTATTAGCAGTTTCAATAATCTTGTCTTTTGTTAAAAAAACTCTATTATCCTCAATTATTTTTGGATATGAAGAGAATAAATAAGAAGCAACTGAATCTCCAACATTTAATTGATCTGCTTTTAAAAATCCTTTTTCCGTTAGTAATAAGTGTTCTGGTGTTGAGATTATCTCTCTTCCTCTTTCCGTAATTATTTTCATTTTTTTGTTTGAGAGGATTTTATGTGTTGATTTTACATTAGCATAAGACTCATTAAAGTTTTCATCAAAAGATAGAACCTTAGAACCTTTTTCAATCTCTTCTATATTTTTTATACTTGGATTAAGTATCAATTCTGTTTTAGGGTCAAGGCACCATTCAGCCCAAAAATCCACAACAACTAATTTATGAGAATTATTAATGATTTCATTGAATTCTTCTTCACTAAGTTCCATTTCAGTTTCCTTTCCTTGCATTTTCCAATATCACTCTCTATTTCTTCAATTTTTAATATGTTATTTGACATTAAAAAATCTAAAACCAGTGCATTAATAAACCTTTCGAGAAAGGT
>JBBSYU010000014.1:0-2059 GCA_038045105.1 Nanobdellota archaeon
ACCTTATCAGATACCTGGCAAAATCGAGGAGATGACGATAAGGTTACAGTATCAAGCTTTAAATAGATTTATATAATAAAAAATAGATTTTGATTTATGAAAACCCCTTATTCATCCTATTGCATAAACCAATTACCAGAAGGCTGCAAATATTGTGTAAAAGGTAAGAAGCTTGTTCTGTTTATTTCAGGAAAATGTTCAAGAAATTGCTGGTATTGTTCCCTAAGCAACAAGAGGAAAAACAAAGATATTATCTGGACAAATGAAAGACAAACCAATAATATAAGACAATTAATTCAAGAAGCAAAAGAAAGCAATGCAACATCAGCAGGAATAACAGGCGGAGACCTTTTGTTGTTCTTATCAAGAACAATAAAATATGCAAGAGCATTAAAAAAGAAATTCAAAAAGTTTCATATTCATATTTATCTTCCAACTAAGCTTGTAAACAAAAGCAATCTCAAAAAATTAAGCAAGCATATAGATGAAATCAGATTTCATCCAGAGTTCTTAATAAATAATAATGAAGAATTAATTAATGCTGATATCAATAAAATAAAATTAGCATCCTTATACTATAAAAAACAAAACATAGGCATAGAATTGCCCATGATTCCTGACAAAAAACAAGATATTTTAGATTTTATTATAAAAATCTCGCCACACATAGGTTTTGTTAATTTAAATGAATTTGAATTATCAGAAACAAACTACAAACCAATAACAACTAACTACACACTAAACCAAGGAGGTTATACAATAAAAGATTCAATCAAATCAGGAATCTGGTTATTAAAACAATCAAAAAAACAAAAAATAAAACTAAAAGTTCATCTCTGCACAGCAGAATTAAAAAACAATCATCAGTTCAAAAACAGATTAAAACTTCATAATATTCTTCCATATGGAAAAAAGACAGGCGAAGGTTTGGTTAAATATTTAGTAACATACAAAAAACCAAAAACAAAAAAAGGATTTTTTCATGACAAACAAAAGAAAAGATATATTCTAAGTGAAAGTTTAGCAAAAAAGATATTAATAAACAAGAACAGCAAGATTTATCTAATAGAAGAGTTTCCAACCTATGACAGGATAGAAACTGAAAAAGAAAGAATAAATATCAGTAATGTATAATAAAGTTTAAGAGAGTAATAAGTAGAGAATCATAAAGCAATATCTTCAAATTCACTACACTACAAAATATCGGCATTCACATTACCAATAAAATCAAAATGACAACAATAGAATCGTATAATAGAAAGCATGATAATCAGCTTCCAACACTGGCAGGAGAAAGAGTAATCCTGACAGGAGTTCCTGATTCAGATGAATTTTATAAACTATATCACAAATGGCTCTCAAATAAAGAATTAAAAATAAAGTTGGGTGAAGAAGATATGGAATATACTTTAGAGGAAGTAAAGAAAATGCATGATGAATGGAGAAAAGATTACAAAAACATGACTTTTTGCATTTTAAATAAGGAGACAAAAGAACCAATTGGAGATATTAATCTTTTTGACAGTCATGAATTCAATAATCTTCCTGAAATATCAATAATGTTAGGAGAGCATTCTGGAAAAGGCTTTGGCAGAGAAGCAACCCAATTGCTTATTGATTTTGCATTTGAAAAAATAAAAATTAATGAAATTAATTTAAGTGTTTACAAAGACAATGAGCCTGCAGTAAAATTATATAAAAAACTTGGCTTTAGAACAACAGGAGAGACAAAAGATGAGGATGACAGGGAAGAATTTCTAATGAAATTGGAAAAACCCTCTGATTAACCCAGATTATTCTCTCAAGATGCTGTCAAGTTAAAAGGATACGCTAAATTTTTTCATTATTCCTACTGAAATTACCTTTGATTATTGCATAAAAATCCCTTCTCCAAAATCTCCTCCTGCTCAATTCCGAAAAATTCTTTTAGAATAATTTTTAGGCCCTAAAATTTATTGGATAAATTTTTTGGTTTCCGAAGAGATTACTCTACTGATTATTGGTAATATCAAAAAAACAATGTGCCACCACACACAATGCCGTTAAGTTAAGGTTTGTA
>JBBSYU010000015.1:0-2565 GCA_038045105.1 Nanobdellota archaeon
ATTTTCTAATCCATCTTAAAATTGTGCTATGGTCTGAATTATGTGGAAAAAATGCTTTAAAGTGTTCTTGCACTCCTCTTGTGCTTAAACCCCTGCAAAACAAATCCAAAGCACAGGTGATTTTTTGAGGACTATTCCTCATTCTAAAAAATGCATCTCTTGGAATAAACCTTTTAGAGCAAGACTTACAAAAATATCTCTGCCTTTTTCCATGAGAAATTGTTTGTTTATATCCTCGTTTAACTATCTCTTTACTCTTGCAGTGTGGACAGATTATTTTCTTAGTCATAATATATTCATGTACATGAAGTATATAAACCTTTTGTTTTACCGCCCGTTTTTATTATATCTATCTTTAATCATATTATCATCATCGCTGTTAATCACCGTCCGAAACAAAAAGATTTAAATAGTATTAAATCTCCTATTTACTATGGCTTGGGCAAGATTAAGGTATAGCAAAGGTAAAATAAACTGGGCTGGGAAAATTCTATCTGGAGGTGTTGGTACAGCAGATGAAATTAATGAAGCATTAGAAATTTTGGATAATTGGAGAGCAATACATGCATATCCTCTTCATGTATTTCAAATGACTTTAAAGAAAAAAGCTTTACAATTTAATCATAAGCCATTGATTTCACAAAGATTAAAGCGTGTTCCAGCTATAGTTTACAAACTTGGAAGAACCTACGAGGGACATAAAAAACCGACTATGAACCTTTCTCAGATGCAGGATATAGGCGGATGTAGAGCAGTTGTAGCGGACTTATCTTTAGCAAGAAAATTATATGAAACATATTTAAAAAGTGATTTAAAACATAAGTTAGTAAATAAGAAAAATTACATTGATAATAAAAGTAAAAAAGATAAGATTGATGGTCCCAAACCAGACGGATACATGGGATTTCATTTAGTTTATGCTTATAGAACCCCTCGAGGTATGAAAAGATATAATGGGCTTTTAACCGAAATTCAAATAAGAACAAAACTACAACATCTATGGGCTACTGCTGTTGAAACAGCAGGGTTTTTTACAAGACAAGCAATAAAATCAAATGAAGCAAGACCAGAATGGTTGGAATTTTTTAGATTAGTTAGTTCTGCTTTTGCTTGTATAGAAAAGTCCCCCATTGTTCCAAATACTCCTGAGGAAGAGAAAGAATTATTTAATCAGGTTAAAGCAAAAGAAAAGGAATTGAATTTTATTGAGAAAATGAATAGCTGGGCACAAATAATTCCACACCTTGATAGCCAAGTTAAAACAAAAGGAAAGGAGCAAGAACAAGTTAAATTCTTTCTTTTAGAATTAGACTTATTACGTAAAAGAACAATTATTACTCCTTTTACAGAAAAAGAAGAAAATATAGCTATTGAAAGATATTCTGAACTTGAGAAAAAATATCCTGTAGGAAAAGATTATGATATTGTTTTAGTTGGTGCAGACAGCACAACAGACTTAAAAAAAGCATATCCGAGTTATTTCATGGATACTGCTGAATTTTTAAAACATTTAGAAAGCATAATTTCAAAAGCACAATAGAAACCTATACTTTTTCTATACAAATTTTTCCATCATTTAAACTTGCTTTTAATTCTTTCCCCAATAATTTAGAATTCTTCACAACATCTTTAGGCAATATCAAAATATATCTATTATAAGTAACATCACCTACTTTCTTGTCTAATACCTCTCGTATTTTCATGAAATAAACAGGTACATGAAGTTTAAATATCTTTCTGTACATAACAAAAGATAATGATTATTTATGGACACTTAATGCACCAGAGAATTATGAGTGTAACTTTCAAATTAAGAGAAAGTTATAAATATATTCTATTTATATTTTATAAATGACTGAAAATATTTCTATTCCAAATGATGTAACAAAAGAACTTGCTGAAGAAGTTGGCCGGCATATTGGAGATGGGAGCATGAATTTTTATAAAAATTATGGAAAATTAAGAGGGATTTATCAATTAAGAGGGCATATAGAAGATGATAAAGAGCATTATGTAATAAGAATAAAACCTTTTTTTAAATTGCTTTATGATATTGATTTAAGTCTAAGAGATATGCCTTCCACCAGGGTTTTTGGTTTTCAAATTTGGAATGATAAATTAGTTGATTTTAAACAAAAACTAGGATTACCATTAGGAAAGAAGTTTTCTATTTCAATTCCAAATGTTTTTTTAGAAAATGATGATTTGAAAATTGCAGTTATTAGAGGCATTTTTGATACTGACGGAGGTATTTATTTAGAAAAGAAAAATAATAAATTATATCCAAGAATTGAAATTACAACTATTTCGTCTAATTTAGCAGAACAAATGCAAAAAAATTTAATTGCATTAGGTTTAAGGACAACTGTTTATAGTTGGTTATCAAATCTGGACTTTAATAGGCAAAGAGCATATAAAATAAATATAAGGGGAAAAGAAATGTTAGATATATTTTTTAATATAATCAAACCTGCAAATCCTAAGCATATTAGAAAATATATTCGGTTTAAAGAGTGTGGGACAGATATCACTTATAAATCAAAATTAAATTATGCCAAACCATTC
>JBBSYU010000016.1:0-5366 GCA_038045105.1 Nanobdellota archaeon
ATAAATACTATGAAGAACTTAAATCATCGAGAGGACATTAATAGAGGACAATACAAATTACTTATTAGGGACAGCAGCCAAAAAATGAAAAGAATCTACAACCCATAACTCTCAGAGAAAATCTTAATCTTATTAAATTCTTCAAGAAATCCATTTCCATGAGGGGTTATCTTGAACATTCTTTTTTCATCAACAATCACCTGTTCTGCAAGATTATTTTTCAATAAATAATTAATATAAGGCTTTATGCTATTATTGGAAAGATTTGCTTTGTAGATTAAATGGGTAATCTTTACCTGTTTATTTCTTTGCAAAACCACTAACAAGTCTCTTATTACCTCTAATCTTGTTCGTTTTTTCATAGTTATTTTTATTTCTATTTTTGTCTTTACTTTGTCTTTTCAATTTAATTTGATTAATCAGCAAACAAAAAAATCCAATTAATAATAATATCTCTCCAATTAAATAAAACCAAGGATTTATAGCCTCAAATATAAAAGATGAATGACTTATCAGCATTAGCAAAAACGCAATAAATACAAGCAGGGTATTTGTTGTTCTATGGTTTTTATGATTTTCATAAAAATGAGATGTTAAAAACAATAATATCCATACCAATGTTATGTGAAATATAAAATCAAAATAAATACTTAGAACAATTGCTATAATGCTGAAATAAATAAATAAGAATATTTTTTCCTTGTCTTTTGTTTTTGTAATTATGAAAAACAATATTAAAAAGCCTATGATATTAAACGTTTTATAAAAGATGAATCCCAAAAAATTAATTAATTGCATATATTGAAACTGATGCCATATAACAAAAATAAAATTAGCTTTTTCTATAATCATTCTATACATTATTGTAAGATTGGATAATATCTTGAAAACAAAAGAAATTGCGATAGCTAAAAAGGCAAAAGAAAAAAACCTATAGGTTTTATCCTTAATTAAATTATAAATTTTATTGCTCTGATAAGCAATTATCAGTGAAACTAAGATAATCAGGAATTCAACAATTGAATCAATTCCATAAAAATCTCCAAGGGATAATGTAAAAACCATGCTAAATAAGGTCAATTTTGATTTATAAGCCTTGTGAATTTGCTGTATGGAAAAAAACTTCGCAACTGCTTTATAAACAATTATCTTTTAACCAGCATGAAAAAACAATATAAACAATACAACCATCCAATTGTAAGAGATGAATTAGATATTTTGACAGAAGATTTAAACCTGGATCCAAGAGAAATGTATATCTTAGGATTCCTAAAAGGTTTTGATAGGAAAACATTGAAGGAGTGGAATAAGAAAGGGCTGATGGATTTTTCAGTCAAGGTAATCTAAAATATCCTAATAAAGTAATTAGAAAATCCTACATAAGCGATTTAATCAATTAATTTCATAACTCTAAAAGTTGTTATATTACTAAACTTTTATATGGTCAATAAATATTTTTTTATCAGTATTGTCAAATAACTTAAGAGATGCTGCATCTGTTGATTAGTTAGGGTTTCAATTCATAACTTATACTTCTCATCTGCAAAGCTTATCAGTTTTTTACATTTCCAAGGATTATATTCTCAATAGAAATATCCTCACCTTTCCAATTCTGCAATCAGCCTGTCAATATCAATCTCTTCAATATCTGAAACAATAAATTCATTGTTATTGTACAATGCATTCTTCCTCACCTGTCCAGTTATAATCATTTCTTTCCCTAAAAATTCTTTCTTTTTATCTGGAAATAATTCAGGTTCTAATTCTTCATTTTTCATTAGTTTGTTTATCTGGTCTGAAAACATAACAGCCCTTATTGAATCGCTTCCATCATCAATAACAAAATTCAACAATGCTCTTCTTTCAACAACAACCTTTCCATGCTCATTGCACTCTCCAATCTCACTTGCCTTTTTTCTGCAGGCAGGGCAGATATTAAAAAATCTTGGCTCAAACATCTGAACAATAAATGCTCTTGTTGAAATATTGTCATTTGTATTAAACTGATTAATATTTTTTTTAATAATAGGCTTGTTTATAATAACCTCTCTCAGAAATTTATCAGATAGTTTTATTTCTGAAAAAGAAGTCAGATGCAGTTCCCCATTTCTCAAAGTCCCATTAACTATCTCAATAACCCTGTCATCAATTATTTGCCCTTTTTCAATCAAATCAATATGATTCTCATCCCATAAAACAGCCCTTATATTGCTTGTCTCATCAGCTAAAACAAAACTTCCAATTCTTCCGCTTCTCCCATTTTTATTATATTCCCTGATAGGAGATAGATTAATTACCTTCCCAATTAAATTTATTTTTTTCATTCCAGGAACTATCTGTGATATTTTTATATTTTGCTTGTCAAAACTTATATTAAGTTCAGCGGCAACAATCTGGGCAGCGCCTGCCTTGCTAATCAATCCAGCAAGCTTTGCCTGCTTAGCCTCAATTTTTCTCTCAATCTCCTCGCGAGAAATCCCTGATTTCTCAGATATTAATTCAACCAATTGAATGTAATTCTCATCCATATTATGCCTATTTTTTAAGTAAGATTATAAAAAACATTTAGTTTATAAGAATTATGGTTATGGATGATTACTTATTTTTTATTTACTCTTAAAAAACCATAAGAATAAACAAAGATTTATAAATAAAAAGACTTTTATTTTGTTATGAAAAAAAGAGTGTCAAGAAATTTAGATAAAAAAATAAACTGGAGTAAAAGAGTAATTAACATAATAGGCTTTATGGTCTTATTTCTTATTTTTGATATCTTATATTCTTGGCTATTTTCACAGCCAATGCCTAGTTTCTGGAATATTATAATCTCAACAATTATTATCTTCTTTATTGTTTTGGGAGGATATTATTATATAGATAAATATGGATTAGAAATTAGTAATACTAAAAAGAAAGGAAAAATTCTTCTTATAATATCCTTAATATTAATATTAAACATTATTATAAGCATTTTCATTAATTATAAAACCCCTTCAAATCAATTCTCTAATATATTAATAATTAATTCCATTATCTCATTATTTATAATAATTTTTGCTATTCCAATCGGGATATATTTATTCTTAAAAAAACCAACAGGTTTATAAATCAGGCTAACAAAAAAATATTATGGGAACTGCACTTGTAAAAATAAAATTAATGCCTGAATCTCCAGACACAGATTTGGATGCAATTGAAAAAAAGGCAAAAAAAATAATAGATAAGGCAAGCACAATGCCTGCAAGAATAGAAAAAGAGCCTATTGCATTCGGGCTTGTTGCATTAATACTGACTTTTGCAATTGATGAATCCCAGTCAATAGATGAAACTGAAAATCTTCTAAAGAAAATACCCCATGTAAATTCAGCAGAAGTCATTGATTTTAGAAGAGCGATTGGATAAAAACTATTTAACAACCTTTTCAACCTCATTTTCATTAATATATTCAAATCCCATTTTTTCCCAAAAACATTTTCCATTTTCATCAGGATTTTTACTTTGTCCAGAGGGAGTTGTCCTAAATCTTCTGCTATCAAATTCTCTAATGCAAAATCTCTCAACTAATTCATACAATTGTCTTCCAAATCCCGGTCTTTTTCTTCCATCTTCTATTCCAAAACCTAAAATAAAACAAGTTTCTTCTTCAATCTGCAAATCAAAATGATTATCAAAAAAATTTCCCCTATTTGGAAAATGCCTGTATCCTATGTGAGTCTTTCTATTTATAATTTTAACACCAACATAATGAGAATTAGAATAAAGAGAAAAACCTTCAAGAGATTCTCTTAGTCTTCTTTCAATATCAGTTTCCAAGTTTTTATCAGGCATTACTCTAAAGAATATAAGGTATTTATAAAAATGATTATAAAAGAACATCCTCATAAACTTTATAATCCTCTTATTCTTACAAATATTATGCCGCTCACACCAGAACAAGCAGAAAAAATAAAGAAATCGTTGATAGAACAATTGGAAAAATCTCCTCAGGAGAACAAGGAAAAAATAATAGAATATGTAAAAGACTTAAATGAAGAAGAATTTGAAGAATTCCTAAAACAAAACAAGATACAGGTTCAGGGAGAAAAAGGCTCTGAAACAATAGCAGCAGAACCAGGAGAACAAAAATGCATTTTCTGTTCAATAGTAACTAATGAACTTCCTTCCTATAAAATAGCAGAAACAAAAAACTCCTTAGCTATTTTAGAGATTAATCCTCTTTCAAAGGGACACTCCCTAGTTCTCCCAATAGAACACCTCCCAGTTGAAAAACTTCCAAAATCAGCCCTTTCCTTGGCTCAAAAAATAGCAAAAAAAATAAAAAAGAAACTAAAACCAGAAGACATTAAAATTGAAACCTCAAGCTTGATGGGACATGCAATGATTAATATTATTCCATTATACAAAGAACCTCTTAAAAAAACAAAAGCAAGTGAAGAAGAATTAAAAAAACTCCAGTTTAAATTAGAATCAAAAAAAAGAGTTTCAAGAAAAATAAAGGAAAAAACAAAAACAAAAGAAGAAATAAAGCAGGAATTATCCAAACTTCCAAAGATTTCTTTCAGGATTCCGAGATAAATAAAAAGAAAATTTAGTAATTCAATAACCAATAAAATTATGGAAAGCATGCAGACTCTCTTCATCAGCGAATTACACAACTCTTAGAATTATTAATTACCAATAATTCCTCCATCAAAAATCAAAAAGTATTGGCTTAACCTTCTGAAAGGAAATCTTTCCAAACTTAGTTTAAGGAAAGATCTCTAAAAAAATAGTAAGTGCAATAATCACCAGTTAAGTAGTAAAAGCAAGATAAAGATGAGATACAAAATCACTGAATAAACTGCTTACATAACTGCCCAAAGTTATAACATTACCAATAATAAAAAACATTTTTCAAAACCATCCAGGAAACTTAAAAAGCAGATAAACCAGGATGACAAACCCTAATAAAAATCCGGGTGTAAAGGGAACTCCTTGTTTGATTAATATTTTTTTCCTGCAATAAGTCCGTATCTGTTTTAATTCTTTTTTTGAAACGCCATCCCAGGTTGCCTCAATTTTCTTTCCATTGACAATTATGTCCTTATATAGCCAGTCTCCCTCAGTAACCTGCTCAGGAGAAAGTGATTTAATCATGCAGCTTTCCTCAACAGCTTTTGCAAAAACAAACAAAACAGGAAATAATAGAATTATCAAAGATATTAAAATAAAGCTTATTTTTCCAAGAAAGATAATAAAAATTATCCATAAAACAGCAAAAAATAAAGAAATTAAAAAAATAAATTTATAATTTTTTGATTGTCTCTTAAATTCCAGGGTAAATTTCCTGAAATTAAATCCTACCAGGAAAAAGCTCCAGATTAAAA
>JBBSYU010000017.1:0-1317 GCA_038045105.1 Nanobdellota archaeon
AAGCTTTGGCTTTAATCTATTTTTCGGTCTAGAATTCTCATATCATCTAATAAAATATTATACAATAATATCAAAAACATTAAAAAAATAAAAATAAAAAATGATTAGTTTAATTTAAACTAATCAGAATCTTGCAGGTTTATGTTTTTGAAAACAATCTCTGCAATAAACTGGCTTGCCTTCTGTAGGTTTGAATGGAACTTCGCATTCTTTCTTACATTCAGAGCAAATTGCCTTGTGCATTTCTCTTGGTCCTGAGTCAAAGCTTCTTCTAAATCCGCCGCTTCCGCCGCTTCTTCTTGGGCCGTCTCGATTAAAATTTCCCATTATATTTATATCCTCCGGTTAATTAATTCATATAAGAACTAGTCAATAATTTTTTGTTATGCAATAGTCTTTATATGTAATAAAAACAGAAAAACTCTGTTTATAAAACTATGTTCTTATTTCTTATGGAGAATTATCAGAAGTTTGAAAGCGGGATGCAAGAAATATTAAAGAGATGCCTAATCACTTAATCAACTGTCTATTTCTTAAAATTATTGTATTACCAATACATTAAATCTCTTCAGAAAAATAATCAATCATTACAAAAACTAATTGCCAATATTTTTAGGACATTCTCCAGGTGTCCAGTAATCAACTTTAACATCGCCGCATGCAGCGCATGAATTTGAATAATCTGCTGCGCAAGGATATGCTAGGCATTGTATTGAAGAATTAAACCAGCCACAAACAGGATCATAAAGAGTAGTGCATACATCACTTCTCTCTGTGCATTTTATCCTTTTTTTGTTATCTTCATTTTGATTATTCTCAGTTTCTCTTGTGTTATTATTTTCCCCTTTGCATTGTTTCTCACAATTCACATTAGAATTCTTAAAACACTCTTTTCTCTTTTTGTCAGCTTTTTTTAATCCAGCTAAATAATTTTTAGTGCAGTTTTTTGTACCCTCTCTTAATTCTGTTTTATTTATAGTATTATTCTTAAAACCCTCTTTTAGATTTTTTGTACATAATTTATATTCAGTTCTTATTAATGTTGACTCACCTTTATGTGTTAAAATACAATTCTGATGAGTAGTTATTTTATTTTTAGAATCATCTGCTGCAGATGCCGCAGAAACAACAGAAACTAAAAACAGTGCAATTAAGATTATACTAATCAATAAAAATTCTTTATTTCCCATATTTTTTCTTAAACAATTTACTATTTAAACATAATTATAGAAGATAATACATTTTTAAAATAGTAATAAAATATATTAGATGATATGAGAATTCTAGACCGAAAAATAGATTAAAGCCAAAGCTTTA
>JBBSYU010000018.1:0-1437 GCA_038045105.1 Nanobdellota archaeon
ATAGAGCAAGATTATCTTATTTTAATAAAATTAAATAATATGTACGCAAAGCTCACGTCTTTTTAGAAATATTGTTAGTAATGTAAATGAATAAGAAATGTTAGTGAAAAGATAAAGATGTTAAGTAGAGAATAATAAAAAATAAGATTCAGATGCTCTCGCTGAATCAACAGATGCCATAACTTATAAGAAATACACATTACCAATTAAATCATCACAATTTAATCGCATAAGTTCCTTTTTTCAAAACCTTAAGTTTTTGCGCAAGCTCTGATTTTTCAGGATTGATTATCTCTATCTTACCTTTAAAATTATCAGAAAATTCTTTTCTTGCGCAGCTAGGACAAGAATCTCCTTCATAGATTAATTTGCAGTGTTTGCATGCTTTTTCTTTTGCCATTTTATTTTTTCTCCTTCTTCTCCTTTTTTTCTGATTTTTCAGTTTTAGCAGCTTTTTTCATTCCAGCCATTGATTTTGTTTTCTCTTCCTTAATCCATTCAAGTTTTCCTAATCCAGGCTGTCTCATTGTCAAACCAATCTTAGGATTATCTCCTTTATATGAAACAGCAACAATTCTTGCCAAGCAAGTATCTTTCTTTTTTAAAATTCTTTTTGAATCTTTTCCAAGTAATGCGCCAGAACTTGAAAAACTGACATAGTCTTCCATTGTCTGTGAAATATGAATCATTCCTTTCATAACTCCAAGATTCATAAAAGCCCCAAAATTAGTTATCTCTTCAACAATGCAATAGACTAACTCCTGCAGTTCAGGCTTCCATGCAATTAATTTAAATCTTGAATTATAATAAGCAGCACCATCTCCAGGGATTATTATCCCATCTCCAACCTCCATTACAGCAATAACACCAATAACCTCTCCTATCTCCTTGTCATGATAATTAGCATATATCTCTTCAAGCTGTTTTGCAACAGCATCGCTGGTCTTAAGCCCGAATAATCTTGGCTCAACTCTTACATAATCCTGGACTTCAACTATATAGAACATGTTAAAATTTTGTATTTATTTAGTTTAATTTTAATCAGATAGAAAATCCAATATAAAACTAAAGATTTTCTATATGTTAAAATATAATAAAAAAGTAGATTTATAAACCTTAGCCTAAGCTGAAATCTAAAATTAATAAGTGTAATAATCAATTGAGTCAGGTAGTGAGATGCAAAAAATAGTGATGAGATGCATAATCGATTGAATCAACTAATTAAACAACTTTTAAAATTTTAACATTATTAATAAAATATCAGTAATATATCGAATTAAGAAATATTGGTAAGTAGCAGAAGTTATGAATCAGAAGCCAAAACTTAATCAACAAATGCCTCAACTTATAAGACATTTACAATTCCAATAAATAAAAATATCAACAAGTTAATGCCTGCGGGCATGACCTACGCTACGACTGACTAACTCCATCACA
>JBBSYU010000019.1:0-7951 GCA_038045105.1 Nanobdellota archaeon
AAGGGCTTTCAAGCTTATCTCCATTCTTATCTTTCTTAAAATTATTTGGGATAACTTTAGGAGCGCAAACAAAAGTTTGCCAAAACGGACAATGTGTTGATTTAGGATTAAAACTCATAGGTTCAGATGCACAGACTCCTGTTAATTTAGGAGATAAATTCACAATAAAATGCAATTTTGGAATTCCTTTCCTTGGCTGTGTTCAGGCAAAACATGGAAATAATAATTGTGTTTATACAGGATATTCGGGAAATGATTCAACATGGAGCTGCGCTGCTAAAACAATAGGAACAATAAACAATTATTGCAATCTCTTTGATTATGCAGGAGATTCAAGATGCATTGCGCAGACAAACCAAATTCAAAGCACAAAAGTTATATAATCATCAGTTTTAATGATAATTTTGATTCATTACATTAGCGCTTCTTATTTGTTCATCAATATATAATAATAACAAGTCCCCATATTGTTTATCAGAAAGATTAGTATCCTGAAGGGATTTTAATTGGCTAAGGTCTTTAGGCGCAAAAGGGATGTATTTTTGCACTTCTGAAAGCTGTCTACCTTTGACATAACTAAATAGATTTTCTTGAAATTCTAATAATTCATCATGATTTATCTGTGAATATCTATTTCTTTCAAATCCTCTCGGATTAGAGTAAATTGCATATAATAAATTTCTATTATCTTCATCTTCTTTTATGAATTGTTTGAATTTCTCTCTTTCTTCTTCAGAATTTCCAGCACTTAACATCATAGGTTCAAAAAACTCTATCACTTTTTCATAAGAAACTTGAGGAAGTTGTTCTTCATTTGTTTTTTCAACTTTGCTTTCAAGCCCTTTTTTAGTAGCTTCTGATTCTGAAACTCCTGATTCAACTTTTTGAGAACTTGGATAAGAATCCTGTTTACCAATAGGTTTTCCATTACTGCAACCACCTAAGCTGGCTAAGCAGCCTGCAAAAACTGCAGCATATCCTAATCTGTTAAGTAAACTCATATTTTATCCACAATTCTGGTGCTTATAAATCTTGTGTTTTGTTGTTTCTTTATAGTGGTTAAAATGATGCCAAGAATCAATCTTCGCAATCTATTTATACTTCTTAGTTTTCATATGAATATGACTCAAAAAAATCAAATTTACAAATGTGAAATCTGCGGAAATATTGTTGAAGTTCTTCATGAAGGAGCAGGGCAATTAGTCTGCTGTGGAGAGCCAATGAAATTATTAAAAGAAAATATAATAGATGCGAGTCTGGAAAAACATATACCTTTAATAGAAAAGACAAAGAAAGGAGTCTTAGTTAAGGTAGGAAGTATTGAGCATCCAATGATTCCAGAGCATTACATAGAATTTATAGAAATTATCACAAAGGATAATAAATCAGACAAGAAATTCCTGAATCCAGGTGAGAAACCAGAAGCAGAATTTTGCATTCCAATTGAAAACATCTTATTTGCAAGAGAATACTGCAATTTGCATGGTTTGTGGAAGAGTGAATAAGTTTCTTAGGATTAATGCATCTGTCAGGGTAAACACCAAAAGGTTCTGCCCCTCAATTTTATCATTCAAATAAACATTTTTGATTAAGAAGCCCTGATATTGCTATTTAAGGTATTTAAATAGGATATGAATTAGAGATATATTTATGCTCTAAGAAGTTTTTGCTGTTTTTTCTGAAGAAGCACCTTCAGGATAATGCTCTAACTTTTGTTTTTTTGATTCTATTCTTTCTATTATTTCCCATGCTAATAGGGAGTTATTAAGGGTAGTAAATTTTTTTCTGTTTTGAGAGAAAAAATCTAAAAATAAATGTGCATAAGGATCTTTAAATGATTCAAGAGAGATTCTTTTCCCGTTAACTTCTATAAATCCTATTTTTTTGTCAAATCTCTTTCCAGTTATAAACTCAAATTCTTTGTTTTTTGTCTTTAATTTAACTTTCACGAAAGTCTCTGTATTGGATTTTTTTCCTAATTCTTTAACATATCCGCTATCTTTGCCGTTTCCATACTGTTTTCTTATATATTCTAAAACTTCAAAATCTGAAAATTCTTTTCTCGGATTTTTTAATAGTTTAAATACAATATTTAAAAAATGACTCTGAATCATGTCGTTCAAAGTTCCAACTTCATCATAATAAATACGGTTTTCCAAGCCAACTTCTTCTAAAGACACAATCTTTATATGTTTAAAATCCATTTTTTTTAATCCAACAACTTCCTCTTTAAATAAATAATGATCTGAAATAAAAATATCTTCATTCAAATTTTTTTTAATAATCATATTTTTAAGATTTTTTGCATTTCCCAAGTTCTCCCCAAAGGGTTTTTCAATCAAAATCTTTATCTTAAATCCTCTCTCCTTTATTTTTCCAAGATAAATCAAGACTCTTTCTATAAAATTTGGAGGCATTGCAATATAAAAGAAATTATTTCCCGACTTGTCTAAAAGTTCATCACATTTTTTACAGATTATCTCTCCATTAAATTCTATTTTATGATATATTGGCTTGTTCTTAAAATTTTTAAAACATTTATCACCGCATATAAAATTCTCATACGTTTCATTTGTAAAATCTTTTCTTCCCAGGGCAATAATCTGCAGGTCATTCAGCTTTAATTTTATAAAAGCAGGAATTACCTTCCTTTTTACAAGATCGCCTGTTGAACCGAAAATGAAGAGTTTCATAAAACTGAGTAATATACGGAATATATAAAGGTATTTTTTATTTTCAGATTTTTATCATAGATAAAAATCCTTTTCCCACAAGACATTAAACTATCTCAAAAAAATAAGAACTATTCAATCTCTACAATATACTTTCCTTTCCCATTTTTCCAGTCAACTATCTTTTTCCAGGTTGCATGAGGATATTTTCTTAAAATATTTTCAACAAATCTCCAGGATTTCTCCAACCCAAGATTTGTTCCTCCGACAACAACAAAAGATAATTCCAAAATCATTTTTCAACCTCAATTTAATAAAAATAGTTTTATATATAAATAAAACTACCTTTTGAAATATATATTTTAGTTTGATATGTATTTATATACCAAAAACCTCCAAAGTGGTTACAAGTAATTTTAGAGTAGTGGCTGTAAATTTTCAAAAATTACTTAAATATAAGCCATAGAAACCCTTTTAACCCTATATTTATTCCTTTAAAGAATTGATATCGGTAATGTAAATGATAGGGAAAATGTTAAGATGTCCAAAATGCTCTTTTCGTAACCTATCTATTTTAATGGATAGAAAGAAAAGGCATTTTGGATCATGATCAAGAACCAAAAACACGCCATGTGTTTTAACACATGGTTCTTGACAAGAGAGTAAGTTGTGGATGAGTTTCAAAATCGCTCTCACAAAAATCTCAAAATGCCTAACTAAACTTCGGCATTAATCTTACCAATAAATAAAACAAACAACAAAATGGTGACATATTCTCACTCAAGACTTTGCGCATTTGAACAATGCCAGTTCAAATTCAAGCTTAAATATATTGATAAATTACAGCCTGAAATTGAAAAAACAGTTGAAGCTTATTTAGGTGAAAAAGTTCATGATGCACTAGAATGGCTTTACTCTCAGATTTTAATTAAAATAACCCCTGATATAGAAGATTTAATTGGATACTATGCAAAATCCTGGAGCAAAGATTTTAATGAAGAAATAAGAATAGTAAATAATCATTTTACCTATGAATATTATTTTGACAGGGGAATTAAATTTTTAATTGATTATTATGTAAAAAATAAGCCATTTTCAGACAACACTATTGCAATCGAAAAACTCGTTAAAATTGATTTGGATGGAACAGGAAAATATCTTCTCCAAGGTTATGCAGACAGGCTTGTTCATAATAAAGAAGCAAATATCTTTGAAATCCATGACTATAAAACAGGAGCAATAAAAAGACAGGAAGAATTAGACAAAGACAGGCAGTTGGCTTTATACTCTCTAGGAATAAAACAAGCTTTTCCAGATGAAAAAGATATAGATGCATCAAACATCCATTTAATCTGGCATTTTCTTGATTTCAATGAAAAAATGAAATCAAAGAGAACAGAGGAGCAATTAGAACAATTAAAGCAGGATATAATCCAGTTAATTGATAAAATTGAAGCAGCCAAGGATTATCCTGCAAATCCTGGTGCATTATGCAGATGGTGCGAGTTTGGAAAATATTGCGATAAAAAACCATCATAATCACAAAGAAATTTATCAGTAATGTTAATGCCGGGAGGTAGTTAGAGCATTTAGGTTTTATTATTATTTATCTGTTATCTTACTCAATTTTATCCCCTCACCAAAACTTACAAACTCAAAAGAGGTGAACTTGTGAACCTCAAATAAACTTTATGCATTACCAAAACAGTAAGTTATCATCATTATCCAAATCCTTAAAAACTCTTTACCATATTCTAATAAAATGTGGTCATTATTTGAAGATGAAAAAGAGCTCTTGCCTTTAGTTTTTTCAAATGGAAAAACTCAGGCAGATATTGTAAAAGAAGTGATTGAAGCTGTTGAACAAGGCAATAAAGTGATTTTTATTAAAGGTGCTTGCGGAACAGGAAAATGTCTAGATAAAGATACTTTAGTGTTCTGTAAGCCTAACAATGAAAATTATTTTAGTTATTATAAAATATGTGATTTAGTGGGAAAAGAAGGTAGAATTTTATCTCTAAATGAAAAAGGAAAAATAGTAGAGTCCCAATTTAAAAATGTTCGGGAAACAGGAGAAAAAGAAATATTTAAATTAATAACAAAAACCGGAAGACAGATATTAGCCTCGAAAAATCATCCTTTCTTAACAATTACTGAAACAGGCTTGGACTGGACGCCTTTAGAAAAATTAATTAAAAATTCTTATGTATGTTTAGTAAATAAAACCAATTTAAATAATATTTTAGATTATGATGAAAATAAAGTAAAGATATTAGCCCATTTAATTGCAGAAGGAAAATTAAGGGATGAAGGAGGTTCACCAGTTTATACTCAAGATCCAACCGAGAATCCTGATACAAGACAAGATTACATAGAATCTCTAATAAAAGTCTTTCCCGAAGGGGAAATAAAACAAGATAAAAAAGATGTTAAAATAAATTTTAGAATAATGGATACTCGATTTGGGACAACAAATAAACTAAGATTATTTGTAAGAGAACATGGTCTTGATGGAAAAAAATCTGCAGAGAAATTTGTCCCAAAAATAATTTTTAATTTGTCAAATGAAAAAATAGCCACTTTTTTAAGAGTCTTATATTCCGGTGATGGTAGTATATATTCAAGGAGAAGCAAAAAAAGGAAGCAAGATCAAATAATTATAGAGTATTGTTCAATCTCAGATAGATTAATAAGAGATATCTCAATTCTTCTTTCAAGATTTGGAATACAGCATACAATAACCTCAAAAAAGTTTAGAGAAGATAATAATTATTCTAAAAGAATAATGATTTCAAATCAAGAACAAGTTAGAAAATTTATAGAAGAGATAGGTTTTATTGGAAGAAAACAAAAATTAGCCTTAGAATTATATAAAGAGACTAAATCTCATAAATTCACAAATATTGATAAAGTTCCAAGAATAATAAGAGAATATCTCAAAAACAAAGGTTATTCTTATCTTCAATTGGACAGATTTTTGAATTTTGAAACAATAGAGGAATTAAGAAAAGATATTAATTATAAGAAGATAAGAGCAAGCAATTTAATAAAAACTCCTAAAGTATTTACGCAAGGTAAAATTGATTTTCTGAGACTTCATTTAAAGAAAATCAACAATCACCTTAAAGATGAAGTTTTATCTTTTATTTGCGAAGAAGATATTGTATGGGATAAAATAAAATTCGTAGAATCTCTAAATGAAGATAAAACCTATGATTTAGAGGTAGAGAATAGTCATAATTTTATTGCAAATGGGATTATAACCCATAATTCAGCAATTGCCTTGAATCTTGCAAGAAAATTTGGAAAAGCATCAATAGTTGTTCCAATAAAATCTCTGCAAGAGCAGTATATTAAAGATTATACAGATAAAAAATATGTTCTTCACAATGGAAACAAGCTGACAATCCAGCCTATTTTAGGAAGAAAAAACTTCAAATGCAGATTCTTAAATGAAAATCCAGTTGATATAACTGAGCAGATTATAGAAAAAGATATGAAACTGACCGATATTTTTTCAAATAACGGACAAGTATATCAGAATATAAAAAAATCAAAAGATTCTTCCTGCGATAATCCTTATCTTCCATGCAAAATAGAAATAAAAGAAAAAAACCTTTCAAGATTAAAAGAATACATAAGGCAGAATCCACATGTTAAAATTTCTAATTTTGATTCTGTTTCAGACATAAAAAGAATGACAATTGCTCCTGTCTGTGCTTATTGGTCGCCAATAATAGCAGAAGAATATGAAACAAAGAGATTTAAAAACGCAATTAAAAAATCCTATACCGGAATAAATAACAAGAAATACAGTTTTTACCAGAGAAAACCAGGCTGCCCATATTATGAGCAGTATAATTCTTATATTGATGCAGATGTCATAATCTTTAATTCTTTAAAATACAAAATTGAAAGCCTGATGGGAAGAAAACCTCAGACAGATGTTGAAATAATTGATGAATGTGATGAATTCTTGGATAGTTTTGCAGAAGAAGAGCAGATTAATCTTTCAAGATTATTATTCTCTTTAAATAAAATGTCTTCTCCCAAGATTGAGATAAAAGAAACAATCAATGAATTATTAGATATTGCAAATGCAATTAAAATATCTGAAAAATACAATGAATCAGGTGAAATCCATGAACTAAACAATACACTAATCCAGGAATTATTAATAAAAATACTTGAAAATCAGGAACTCTTGGATTTAATTGAAGAAGATGAAAACAGCTACCTTTTTCATCTTGATGAAGTTGCAAAGACTTTCTATGATTTTATGGATGAAACTTTTTTTTCAATTGAAAAAAGAGATAATGACAAGATAATTAATTTAGTTACAACAAATTTAGACAAGCAGCTAAAAGCACTGATTGACAGAAATAAAGTTATTGTAATGATGTCAGGAACTATTCATTCAGAAAATGTTTTGAAAAACATTTTTGGCTTGGATAATTTCAAAATTATAGAAGCAGAAACAGAGCATCAGGGTGATTTAATAAAATGTCAGCATGGTTATGAGGTTGATTGCAGTTATGAAAGCTTTAAATCCAATAGAACAACGAGAGAGCAATATCTCAAAGCATTTTCCAAGGCAGTTGCATGCGCCAAAACACCAATACTCATTCATGTTAATAGTTTTTCAGATTTGCCAACAGAAATTGAAAAAGAAAAATTACAATTAAACAATCTTATCTCGCAGACAGAATTAATCAATCAGCAGATAAATGACCCAATGTCAAAAAGAGTAAGAGATTTCAGGGATAAAAAAACCCAGATCTTATTCACAACTAAGTGTAATAGAGGTGTTGATTTTCCAGGAGATATATGCAACAGCATAATCATCACAAGATTTCCATATCCCAACATCTCTAGCATATTCTGGAAAATTCTAAGAAAAAACAAACCACAATATTTCATGAGTTTTTACATGGATAAAGCAAGAAGAGAACTTCTCCAGAGAATTTATCGCGGGTTAAGAAGCAAAACAGACAAGGTTTATTTATTGTCTCCTGATAAGAGGGTGATGGAGCATGAGTTTGGATAGAAATTTTATAAAACCATTTTATGCTCTGTCCGGAGTTTAAAATTAATACATTTTTGCACAATTATTTCCTCGTTTTTGATTTGTTCTCCCTCATTAATAGGGGGAGAAAAATAAAAAACAGGCTATTTTTGGAGAATATAAGTCTATCATAAGGTTATTCCGGACAGAGCACCATTTTAAGATATTGTATAGTTAACGTCACATTTATATAGTTGTCTTGCCTTTTTTAATC
>JBBSYU010000020.1:0-6791 GCA_038045105.1 Nanobdellota archaeon
TGATAAAATGCCTCATCAACTATTGCACGCGTAACTGTACCTTCATTATTAAGAATATGATTAACAAGTTTTTGTGTAAAATCTCCATATTTTTTTGAAATAGCAGTAAGCCCTGTTTTATCATCAAGTCCAATCCATTTATTCCCATCTTCACTTAATCCAATTAATTTCCCAGATTCATCATACTGCTGATATAATTTTTTCCATCCATCTTTAACATATCCCTTAATTATATCATCAAAACTCGTCACTTTCACAGCCTCCTCCTTATAATCTCCCTGAATATACATAAAAGGAGTGGTTGTTGAACCAATTTTTTCAGCATTATCATATCTCATTTCAGTTCCAGTCAGCATTATTTTATTTCCATCAAATTTAATAATGCTTGTTGAAGAGCTCTCATCTTTTTTTCTGCCAAATGTAAACTCTCCAAAATTAACCTGTGTTTCACCTTTTAACTCAATCTTATCATCGCCAAATAAAACATTTCCGCTTTTTACATCTAAATTTTTTAAATCAAATTTAAAATTAGGATCTTTTGAAAAAGATTTTCCAATGCCTTCCATATTTACCCTTAAAAAAGCATTAAACTGCCCTTTGCTGTCTATCGTATTCTTTCCAATAATCACCTTTGCTCCATTTCTCATAGTTAAGACAAACTGCTTTTTTCCAGAATCATACTCCATTTTTTTAGTCTCCATTGGAATATCTTCTAAATTAAGCCAGACTCCAGCTTGAGAATTTCCAATGACATTAAGTGATTTCCCATCTTTGTCTTTCTGTGTTGTCCAGGATAAATCACTGCTCTCAAAACCATCTAAACTTCCTCTTTCAAGCTTGTTCAGATTTTTAGGATTTAAGTCAACACCTGCTTTTTGCAAGATTTTCTTTAATGCCTCATAATCCTGAATTTTAATTAGATTCAAACTATTTATCTGTGCTAATGAAGCAGGGCCAAGAGCATTAAGAACTTTTTTTGCATTTTCATCTCTTAATGCCCCTCTATAAACCCTCTCGCTTATCTTTCTAGCTATCTTATCAGCAAGTGTATTTTTCTCAAAATCAGAATTTTTAAGAATCTGGTTTCTTGTCTCCCCATCAAGAGCCATGAATTCATCTAATTTTTTATCCTGTTCAGCTGCATCATTGCTCAAAAAATTCTTAACAGTCCTTGTATCTTTAGAAGATTCTGCAGCGTAAATTAAACCATATGTAGAAGTGTTAATGACTAATAAAATTAAAATCAGCGTAATTAAAAAAATTTTTAATGCCATCTTAGTATTATCATCATAAGTCTGGTGAAATCAACTCAGGAACAGTTCTCTCTTTATACTTTGCCAAAAATTCAAAAGTTTTAGGAAATTTATCAGTATTGTTATAGGTGATAACAAAAAGAGTTGAATCTTTATCAAAATCTGTTAAATCAATGAATAAATTTTTTTCAGTGCCCATGTCAACCAGTGTTGAGAATGAAATCATATAAGGATCTTCTTTATGGCTCTGATAAATGAAATCAGATATCTGAATCATGTCATAAATTTTTGATGGAATGTTTGCTGGATGATTCTTAAGCTGAAATTTAGAGGCATGCTGTCTGTCAGAAACAGTTATCTGAAAGTCTGTTTTAAAAGTCACTTCTTCAGCTTTTATTTCAGCCTTTGTCTTGGGAGCAAGATAAGTTAAGTTAAAATCACCCTTATCAATATCTTCTATGCAATAAGGTATGTTTTCATCAACTGCAAGTCCAAGTTGTTTTTGCATTTCACTGGTTGTTGGCATTGCAAACTTACCTTCATTATAATAATAAGGAATAAATCCCCATCCAAAATCATAGGAATCAGCAGGTTTTTCATAATATCCTCCCTGTAATCCAACAACATCCAAAGCATCCTGGCAGGTAGATTCTAAACAATCATAAACTTGAGCAGTTATTTTATCATATTTAGCCTGTATTTCAAGATTAGTTGAGAATTTTGCATCAGAAGTGCCTATATTCTTTTCCATATAATATGCAATTCCTCCTGCTGCAATTATGACAATCGCAAGAATGACAAATATGGTAACCTGTGCTTTTACATTCATCTCTTTTTCCATATATTATCTAAAAAAAGAAACTATTTAAATCTTATTGAGAAAAGGAAAAACAAAAAAAGATTTAAATTATTTTATCAATAATTTATCACTATGTCAATAGCAATTAAGAGTTATGGTGTCTGTTGATTAAGTTTTGTAATCAGTTATTTTTTGCTTCTCATAAACATTTTAATCTACTCATCTGCACAACTCATCATTTTTTCATATTACTAATAAATAAAATTAAACCAGAATTTCCTCAATCTTTGTAATGAATTCATCACTATCGTCTAAAGCTGTTTTTGCCATTTCTTTAGTAATACTTGGAGTCGCATCATATTGAGCGGTTTCTCTTTTTGTTTTAGTTTCCATTAATTTGATTATTAGCTGCTCACTCAAAGCATATGCTTTAGTAAGCATATGAATATCTTTAGTTTCCAGGCTTTTTCCATTTTTGTTTTGTTCATCAACATAATTTGATTCTAAAACTACAATCGTTGCAGCATGACTTTTAGATTTAAAACCAAGTTTAGCTAACGCTGATAATGCAGAAGTGTACATTGCATAATAAGAAACAATTATCACCTAATCATACATTTCAAAATCAGATTGTAAATTAAGAATTTTTCTCATATCCTCTTCTTCTGATATTTTTAATAACAGATTAGCAACGGTAAAATTCTTTCTAGCTTTTGTCAAATAAGATTTTTCAAATTTTTTATATTCATCACTTTTTAACAACTGTTCTTTTTTCAAAAAGCTTTCAATCTGATTTTTTAATATTGTTTTTCTGTCTTTCATGCTATTACTCTCCAAAATAATTCATGCCCATATAATGAAATTCCAAACTCTCTAGTTTCTTTTCCAACATTTAACTCCCTTGAGTTTAACATTTTTTTAAATTCCTCTATATTTGTTATTAAGGGGCTAATTTTTATATTATGAGAATATTGAAAACTTGCGCACTCTCTTTCTATTGCTTCTCTTAGGCTTTTATTTTTTAAATCACTCACTATAAACATTAAATCAATATCAGATTGTTTATTTGCAGTTCCTTTTGCATAACTTCCAAATAAAACAATTGATAATATTTCAGAAATATATTTTTCAGTTAGTTTTAATATTAAATTATCAATAATAATCTTAAATTTTGAATTTTTATTAAATAAATCATCTTTTCTTTTAATGTCTAGTTCTTGAAGGAGATGCCTTGTCTTTTGATTTTCTAAATTTAATTTGCATTGTTTAGAATTGCCTGTTTTAGATACTTTTATAATTCCTTCTTTTTCCATTTCATTTATATGATTATATGCAGGAACATAACCTATTTTTAATAATCTAGAAATCTGAGAGATAGATAACCCCAAATCAATATTCTTTCTCATTAATTCTATAATTTTAAGCAATGTTTCTTGTCTCATTTGAATTATCTATTTAATAGATAATACTATCTATTTTAGTATATAAACCTTTGCATTACTAAATTACTAAGGTATTGGTAGTATCATTTATAATTCAAGAGTTTTAGCTTCTGTTTCATCAAGCTTTGCTTCTGTTGCTCTCACTTAATCATCTCATCTTTATAACTTATCAATTTTTATATTACCAATAAGTTTAATTACTAATATCTTCCATTTTCATCTCATGTAATTATCTTCCCAGACTCTGACGTATTTATCAGGAATACTTATTTTTTCCCTGAAAGTTTTTATTTTTCTTCCCCAACTTCTGAACAATAATCCAAATAAAATCCCAATCACAACTCCTGATAAATGAGCAAGATACCCAACATCTCCTCCGCCTAATCCAAACACACCCAGGATATCCCCAATAACCCATAATGCAGCAGCAATAAACATAGGCATTATTAATCCAAATGCCCAGACAAACATAAAAGGCCTAATAATAGTCAGACATCCAATTATTCCATATATAGCCCCAGAAGCACCAAGAGAAGATGGATAAAAATTTATAGCAACAATATTCCCAACAGCCCCACTTAATAAAAACACAATTAAAAATCTTCTGCTTCCAATTAATCTTTCCAAACTCAATCCAAAAAAGAAAAGAGCAAATAAATTATAAAGCAAATGAACAACACTTCCATGAAGAAATATAGCACTCAAAAATCTCCAATACTCTCTCCCATAAACAGCCTTTAGATTCAAGATAAATAATTCTGTAAATCCATGGATTAAAGTTTGCAGGATATAAACGCCTATGCAGATTAAGCATAGCCATAAAAAATAATATCGAAACTTCCCGGTTGCCATGTAAAATTAAAGTAAAAAGAGTTTAAAAAGAATTCTCTATTTTTTGGAATCATGCATAATTTAGGATATGAAACATCTGTTTATTAGAGAAAGCTTCTGTTTCATAACTCTTGCTTCTCATAAAATATTTTAATCTCCTCATCTGCATATCTCATAAAGTTTTTACATTACTGATATATTTTAGTATCTAGATACTTTTTGGTATCATACATGTCTTATCAGTTATGGCATCTGTTGATTAAAACGTTATTCATGCATCTCTTACTTATCTATGTAATCATTTCATAAACATCTCCTAGAGTTTTCACATTACCAATTATTCTTAAGAATTTCATCCTCCGCCAAACAATCTCTTAAACCAATTCATGATTTTTTCAATAAATCCTTCACTAATGCATTTTCCAGAAACACAGACATTTGAAGAACATTCAAAATTATTATCACATTTCTCATCTGATTTTAACTGAGTCTCAAAACTTCCCTTATCAGTGCAATATTCTCCTGACTTTCTATAACCAAATGGATAGCACTTTCCATCAAGAGGACATGAATCTTTACACATTAAAGCTGGCTCTTCTTTTAGAGGTGTTGTTTCTGTGCCTGTTTCAAACTCTGCAGGAGTTGAAGGAATTGTTTCCACAGGTGTTGCAACAGGAATTGTTGTTAATGTTTCTTCAATATAACACTCAGCTCCAATTGAAAAACTATTCACTCCGCACTTTCCTAAACATTTGTTTATGTCTTCTTGATTTTCATATTTTTGCTTGCATTTTTCAGGATTATTTTCACAATGACTTCCGCAGAAATTTGCAGCAAACTTTTTCCAGTAATCAGAGGATTTGCATGCTTCTCTTTCAGTTGACTTGCTTTCTGCTCCATCATAGCACTGAAAATAAACATTTTTAAAACCTTTATTTTTTATCTGAGTTTCAGTTGTTTCTCCTGATTTGCAGTCAAACTCAATTTTTTCATCATTTCCATCCTGAATTGTATATTGATATCCACCACAGCTTGATTTCCAGGTTAATTTTTCTCCTTTATACCCTTGAACCTGAGCAGCACAATTTTGAGAATCCCTGGTATTAGAGCAATAAGCCCTGGAATTTTGTTCTGCTGTATAACATTTTTGCACTTGCATATTATTATTCATTCCACTAAAAACACAAGTGACTTGCTCTGAAACTTTCTCACCCCCGCTTATTATTGAAAAATAATATGTATTCTCAACCTGAGCTCCTTTTATCCCATACTTTTTTGAACATATTGAATTATCTCTTGAGCAGTATAAGAAAAGCTGCAGTCTATAACTAGTTAACTTATCTAGAACACTTATGCTTCCATACCAGTATCCTTCTTTATAATAAGCATTATCTCCTTTTGAGCCTTGCCCTTGAACCAGAGGCCATTCATCTATATAAAACTGAATATTAAATCCTTCTTCAGAACTTGCAGGAGTTCCATCTGATTCAACTCCTTTTATCATAAGATTTAAAATTTCAGATGGAAAATATGTTTTTTTAATTCCTTCTGTACCCGAAATATAAAAATCAACAGGATTTGTAGGACAAGTTGAACAAACACAATGATTATTTACAAGCCTGCATTCAGATATTCTTCCATCACTGCATTTAGTTGGTTGGCATATAGGTGTTGTAGAAGATACAGGAGTTGCTTGACAGGAATAAATAGGACATCCATTAATGTCTTTCTGCCCAGTATCTTTTGCTCCTTCACATGTAGGCATAGCAGAACATGCTATGGGTTTTACAGCAGGACAACTAGGACAAATACAAACATTATCCTTAACACTGCATTTCTCTGCTCCATAAACAGTTCCATCAGCACATTTTGTTGTTGGGCATAAACATTTTCCCTCTTTACATCCATTTGGACAATCATTTTTATTATAATCTGCTCGTAGATAAGATATGTAATTAATTCCATCATATGATGTGTTCATATTTTTACAATACCATTCTTGGAGAATTTTTTCAGAACTGCATCTATCTTCTATAAAACCCTCTTGAATACCATATGCAGTTAAATCATTGGAAATTACTTTACCTTTCACATAATAATTTATTCCACCATCACTATCAGTGCAAGAAGGAGTAACTGTCACATTTGTATTTGTATAATTTTCTTCAGCAACAACAAACCCAATCATTCCAAATAAAATTATTCCAAATAAGAATCCTGCAATAACACTCTTTTTCATAGAATATTTAAAATAAAGAACTTTAAATATCTTTATATTTTATATTTGTAATGTGATGAATTAAGGAATGTTAGTGATAAAAGTTATTAATGAAATGTTCTCTCACTTAATCATCTCATCTGCACAACTCATCAGTTTTATACAATTCCAATTTATTAGTCATTTACATTACCTCCTATGAGAATTCTTCAAACTTATTTTAGTAACATATTTAAAGTTTTTAAGCA
>JBBSYU010000021.1:0-4003 GCA_038045105.1 Nanobdellota archaeon
TGATTAAAAAAGGCAAGACAACTATATAAATGTGACGTTAACTATACAATATCCTATAAAAAGGATTGTGGACCAGCCGAGATTCGAACCCGGGATTTTTGTGTTTCAGACAAATGTTTTAACCGCTAAACTACTGGCCCACAACACTAATCAAACTATTTTAAATTATTTAAATTTTTCTAAAAATTCCTTAAGATGAAATCAAAAATATCAGTAACACTTGACAAAGAAGTTCTGGATTTGATTGAAAGCATGATTAATGATAAGAAAGGAGCTTTTAGAAACAGAAGCCATGTTGTTGAATATTCAATTAAAAAATTATTGGATGATGAGAGTAATGGAGGTGGAAGATGGCAATAAAATCAAATATACCTCTGGGTAAGGCAATTAATCCTGCACATGATTATGATAATAATTATACTTTGAGAGATGCAAGAATTGCTAAGGGATATAGTGGTAAGGAACTTGGAGAAATGGTTAGTGTCTGTGCTTTAAGCATATATGGATATGAAAGACTTAGATGTACTCCACCAAAGAATATTCAAGAAAAATTAGCAGAAGTATTGGGAAAAGAGGTTTTGGAATTATTTCCTGATGATTTAGAGGAATATGTAAGACATACTACTGAACAACGTGGAAACCCAAAAAGAGTAAAAAAGAGATTAAAACTTGTTCATCTTAAGGGAAAGTCCTGGAGAAATATGAGGCATAGGAGATATTATGTGCCAAATTTTGAAGCAGATATTTGTCCTGAAGAATTGCAGCAGGGAGTTGAAAAATTATTATCAACTCTTCCAGACAGGACCAGAGAATTTTTCAAATTAAGCTATGGTTTTTATGATAGAGAATATACTTATGAAGAAATTGGTTCTAGGTATAATGTTACAGGATCCTATGTTGGACAAGAAATAAGAAAAATAATTAAGAAATTAAAAGGAACTCCTGAAGCATGTGTTCTTAGAAATTTTTTATGGAATATGGAGGAAATGCGAGATGACAGAAATAAAAAGATACTATAAGGAAGCTATTGAAAGATTGCTAAATATAAACAAATTTGAACCTAAGAGAGCAAGATTGTATCTTGAGAGTATTGCATATCAATTGGCTATGAAGTTTCCAGATGAAAAGGAATTTATTAGAGTTCAATTAGTAAGAGCATGTCAGATTTCTAGTGGTTATGAAAGTCCTGTTGCTGTTCTAAGGGAACTTGATGTTGGAGTTGAAAGATATCTTAGAAGAAATCCTGGTTTTGACTTATTTGAAAATATTACTATACATTCTCCTGCAAAACCGAGATCATTAGATGATTTTGAAGAAGAATTAGACTTTTTACTTGGAGGAAAATAATTATTTAAATTTTATCTGGTACCATATATCTTTTGTAAGTTATGGCATCTGTTCATTTTAGAGAGATTGTAGTTCAATCTTACTCTCTTAATCTTCTCATAACATTTCTTATATTTCACATTTCTGATAGGTTATTGAAATTGTCAATAACTCAGAGATGTTTAATTAATTGAGAAAATAAGTAGATGAATTTAATTCATCTAGGTGACAGTTATGGCTTTTGATTCATAACTCTTGCTACTCATAAACATTTCTTTAGTTTTTACATGTCCAATATTTTATTTAAGGTAACCTTTAAAAATGTCCTTAATTTAGTAAAATTAAGGACCTGTAAGCTAGTGGCAAACTGGCTCGTTTACACCGAGCACTCCGCGGTCCGATTCCGCGCAGGTCCATATAAATTAAATGGGCTAAAAGCTCAAGAAAACAAGTAGCTCGTTAGAAAAGGTTACCTTTTTGGTCTATTTGTTTACACCGAGCACTACGCGGTTCGATCCCGCGTAGGTCCATCCGAAAATTATTTAAAGCAGGTTTTTGTAATATTATAAGCCCAAAAGGGAAGAGAGTTCTGATAGGAAATTGAAAATGGAACAAAATCAAAATTATAATATAACTGAATCAAATTCAACACCAAGAAACAAATCTTTATCAAAAATAGAAATAGCTGTACTTTCAGCCCCTTTTGTTTTAGGAACATCATTATTATTTACACCTTATGATTCAAAATTTGTACCTTATCTAGCTGCTGGAACAATAATTTCTGCTTTCATGAATGCATTATATTTTATTCCAAAAGATAGGCAAAATAGAATTATTCATTAGAAAGTATATCTTTTAGGATATATTCTTTTACACCGAGCACTACGCGGTTCGATCCCGCCTAAGCCCATATTTAAAAAAGTTTATAAACCTTAATGAAATAATTTAATTATGAGAAAAGAGATAATTATTGGTTTAATCATTGGATTAATTTTTGCATTAGTGTATATAAGTATTGAATATTTTCCAAAGACAACTCCAGACGGACAAATATGGAGAGACTCTGAGTTAACTACTTCAATTTTACCCTGGTTATATGCCATTCACTTTATCTTACTCGGAATTGCATTAGGATATATTTTTATAAATAAAAATAACCTTACAATAAAGATTTTTTTAACGATGACTGTAATTATTTCAATAGTCTTATTGTTTTTATTAGAAACACAGTTTCTTGGTTTTGGTGGAGGAGGAATATACTGAGGAGCAGATTGGGAAAGTTTAATTATTGCATTATTGTTTTATTTATCTGCAGTAGTTTTATTTATATACTTATTATTTAATTATTCAATAATTTTGTCAATATTACTTTTTATTAGTGGGAATATTTTAGTTATGAAAGGTTTCTCATTTTTTTACATTTTTGTATTAATTGGAAGTTTAATAATTTTTATAATTTCCTTAGTTCTCTATCTAACTAAAAAATGATTTAACATATTTATTTTTTCTAGTTAAGATTTTGAATTTTTTAGATAATTTTGCTCGTTAGAAAAAGTAACCTTTTTATTCTATTAGTTCACATTTACACTTTTATTTTCATTGTCTAAAATCTCTTTAACTTGAACCTTTAATTCAGAGAGGGCTTTTATGACATCCCAGATTATATTCTTATTTACATTTGAATATTTATGTCCGATAATATTTCTTAATCTTGCAAATTTTCTCCATCTAATTTTTTTATAGTTCTTTTTAATAGAGAAGGGAACTGATTTTATAGTTTCTCCAATAAAATGAAGTCTCATAAGAGTTGCATCAAAAAGATTAGAATCATCTACAAAATCTTCAAGAGTCTTATTTATCATTGAATTTTCAATTTTTTCTATCATTGAAATAATTTCTTTTGGATAAAGTTTATAGTCTAACATATTTAGCCTCATTTTTGACATAATTTAGTTCAGGATGCAGATCTTTTTCTACCACAAGATCTATCTTTCTTTTAAACATCTTTTCAAGCAAAAATAATAAATCCATATAATTATCGAAGGTTTCTTTATCAAAATTAACAATTATATCAATATCACTCTTTTTATGTTGTTTATCTTTAGCAAAAGAACCAAAAAGCCCTATTTTTTTTACATTATATTTCTTAATGTCTTTACTTTTTTCTTCAATTTTCTTAATTATTTCTTTTGAGTTTAATGTTTCTTTTACCATACCATATCTTAGATATACAATTATTTAAAACTTCTTATCTTATAAATAAATAGCTCGTTACAAAAGGTTACCTTTTTGGTCTATTTTGTTTTCTTATCCCAACAAATTACTTTTTAGAACATTAAATTTCTTTATTACTTTCTCTATATCTTCTTTTGTAATCTTATCTAAAATTGATTCTACTTTTAAGCAGAATTCTGGAGCAGTTTTAGCTCTCTTTGATATTTCTTCACTGCCAAAATCTTTGTCGTAATAAAGAGCTCCAACTCTTAAATCCTTAGATTTTTCGAGATCCTCATAAATATTATTATCAACTATTCTTTCTTCTACAAACAAAGAATTTAAAGCAAAGATAGTGCAATCGTGAATTTCTGACTTTATTCCAACTTTCATAAACAAAGCATAAATCATAAAGTATTTTGCATAATAAGAAGTATCTAAAATCCATTCATCTTCTTGTTTT
>JBBSYU010000022.1:0-3036 GCA_038045105.1 Nanobdellota archaeon
TAGAAATAAGTTACGCTACAGACTAAAAGTCTGTAGTTATCTTACAGCAAATATATTGCAATAAACATATAACTAACTATAATTAAGTATAAAAGTTCGAGATACCTAGTTTTTTAGGGATAGTGAACATGAAAATCGGTGTTAAGGTTGGGGATGTGATGACTAGGAATTTTGTTTCTGCAAGGCCTGAAATTCCTCTTTTATCTGCTGTCAAGTTAATGGTTAAGAAGAGAGTTGGCAGTTTAATTCTTGAAGAAAATGGTTTTTTAAAAGGAATGCTGACTGAGAAAGATATAATGTGGGCATTAACCAAGAAAAGAGATTTGTCTGGTGTTAAAGCAGGAGAAATATGCACTAGAAAAATAACAACAATAAAGCCTGGTGCTGATGTTTATGATGCAATAATCTTAATGAGAAAGAAAAAATTCAGAAGACTGCCTGTGACTGTAAATAAAAAAGTTATTGGATATTTATCATTAAAAGATATATTAAGAATACAGCCTGAATTATTTGAAATTGCAAGAGAAGGTTATAATATAAAATGGCCCCTTGAAAAGGACAAAGAAAAAGAGCCTGAGGCTATCAGAGAAGGTATATGTGATGAATGCGAGAATTATGATATACTTTATTATTGTGACGGGAAATTAATGTGTGAAGGTTGCATGGGGGAGGGAGAGTGAAAAAAATTAAAAGGAATACATTTAAATATTGTATTGTCTAAGATATTACATGAAAAAAAGAGGACAAATTACGGTATTTGTTATTTTGGCAATTGTATTGATTACAGCAGGAGGAATTGCATATTATTTAACAAAGAATACTAATACTATTGATGATTATTTTTCACATCCTGATGTAAAACCTGGAATGGATAATATAAAAAATTCTGTTTATGAATGCATGAAAACAACTTGTTCTGATTCTCTTGATATAATTGGAATACAAGGAGGATATTATAAACAACCTCAAGAATTTTTTGATTTAAAAGGATCATTTTTGCCTTATTATTATAACAGAGGCAATTTCTTAATGCCTGCTACTTCTGAAATACAAAATCAATTAGGGTTATATGTTGATGATAATTTAAATTCTTGTCTTGAGAATATTAAAATTAGTGATTTCAGCCTGTCATATACAAAACCAAAGACAAAAGCAATAATTAACAAAGAAGATGTTACATTTAAGATTGATATGCCTATTTTAGTTAAAAAAACAGATAAAACAACTAGATTAGAATTAAAAGATAACTCTGTTTCAATTCAATCTAAATTGTTTGAGATGCTTGAAATAGCAAAATTCATAACTGATTCTCATAAAGAAGATCCTAATAGGCTTTGTATTAATTGTATTTTAAATATTGCAAAGGAAAGAAATTTATATGTTTATATGGCAGGATTTGATTATAATAATACAATCTTTATTAGTATTTCGGCTAATCAAACTAATGTTTTCCCCTCAGTTTTTCAATTTTTAAATAAATATTCTGAGGTATAAACTATCGAAATGATTATAAATAATATAGTTTTTGTTTTACAATGAAAATGAGAAAAGTCAAATTAATTAATTTTTATTCAGTAATTCTAGTGTTACTATTTATGTCTGTTTTATTTATCCAATTATTATATGCTCAATCTACAGGGGAATATAATACTGGTAACTTTGAAACTTGGTATGCTTCTCAGAATAATTTTAATAATTTAATTAAAGATTTGTCTGACCATAATAAGGCGAATGAAATTAATGCTTTAATCAAGTCAAATTCTCTTTCAGATTTACAAAGAGAAAATCTTTTCAAGAAGTTAGCTGGTTATGATATTAATGGAAATATAAACCTAAGAGGTTTTGGGAGTAAAAATTTAGGTCTTTCTGTTTCAAGTGATAATAAATTAGTGATAAATGACGGAAGTGTTTATCTTAATTTAAAGGCTGTTACTTCTGGTTTTTATAAGCATTTTGACAAAGTTGAATATAAAGATGGAAAGTTTATTATTGACTATGGGAGTGGAAAACCTTCTGGAGGTAGATTAATTATTGATAAAGGTGGAACAGATAAAGAAGGTAAACTAAATTATGGTCCTGGAACAAATAGTATAAAGGAATATGATCTTTTTTTTATGTTTGAAGGAACCAATAAAAATTCCCAAATAACTTTTGGAAGTGAAGGAGTGATACTTGAAGGAGATTCAAAATTAATTTTTGGAAAAGAATCTGATGATAAATATCTTCATTTTACTAAAAATAATGTACTGAACGGAGAAAAATCTGTTTTTTCATTATATAGCAAGGATCATTTTAAAGTGGATAATATGAATGTTGAAGTAAATGTTCCTGGAGCATTAGAGTATTTTAATTTAAGAACCCCTTCTGGTAAAATAACTGATGTTTTTATTGGAGAAGAAAATCCAACAGAAAACATGGTACAAAGTATTAGTGTTAATAAAAAAACTATTGATATAAAAGGGTCTGATATTGAAATAGATTTAAGAAACAACCCTAAAACTGAAAATCCTTATAAAATAAATGTAAATGGTGATAATATAATAATTATAGCAGGTTTAGGAGAATATATTTATAGAGTTGATGGAAAGAATACTGAGATATTAAGGAAATCTAAAGGTTTTTTTGATATTTTTGGAAGTCTTGCATCTGATACTTATGTTCCCCTTGAACTAAGAAATTTACAGGATAATAGCTTGATAAATTCTAAAACTCAACCTTCGAGAGTAGTAAATGTATGTGATTATAATGGAATTTGTTATCTTCAACTTGGAGAAAAACCTAAAATAAAAAAGAGATAAAATTTTTCTGCTACCACCTATTTTTTATTATTAAGTTTAATATTTCAACAATTCTCAAATAAAAAAATTTCCTTCAGGAAATTTTAGTCTTTTTAAATCTTAATTCAACAGAATCAAAAATAAAAATATTTAAACATCAAAAATTTTTCAGAAAATTTTTGTGGCTTAAAGATTACATTTAAGTGTATTGTCCTCTATTAATGTCCTCTCGATGATTTAAGTTCTTCATAGTATTTAT
>JBBSYU010000023.1:0-1681 GCA_038045105.1 Nanobdellota archaeon
TATTAACAAAACTTAACTTATCTATTTGTCTACTTCAAGGGGTGCACATCAAAGAGTTAATTTGGCGAGAGCAACTAATTTCTCATTTTAATCTTCTCATAAACATCTCTTAGTTCTTTATATTACCAATATTTTTATTCATACCCCCTTTTATTTTTATCTTATGAAAATATCTCCTCTGCTATTTTTATTCTCTGCTTGATTGGCATTGTGATTCCAAGATTAACATCCCCTATTCCTGTATTTCCTGCGTATTCTGCAAGCTCCCAGACAGAAACACCAAGAATCTTTGCTGTTTTTTCCATGCTTATTCCATGCTCATAAATTCTTGAAGCTTTGTTTATCTCTGCTTTTCTGAATACTTCAGAGATGTAAATTTTTAAATGTCCAGAAATATTTTGTATTGAATTTCTTATGAATTCAATTTCTTTTCTAAACCTGTTTACATCATTCCTGTTTAATGCTTTTATTATTTCATCTAATCCGCTTAGATAATTTTTGTAGAATTTTGGCCAGTTTTTGTATTCTTTGAACTTTTCCCTTTCAATCAATTTGCTTAAAGCATATATGATTACTGCAATAGAAATAACATCAGGGTCTTGTTCAATTGAGGAAGTATGAACTATTTCATTGCTAAGATTTTTTATCCTAACATAGTCTTCTCTTTTAAGAGACGCCTGAGTTTCTCTTAAAACATTTATTAAATGCCCTCTTTCTTCCATTAAAGAAAAAGGGTGGATAATTATATAAATGTTTGTAAACTAAACAGAATATTCTAATTTTTCTAGATATAATTTTTGTATTCTTCTTCTAAGATGAGCTACTAAAACTGGCTGATTATTATAAATAATTTTTGTTTCTTTTTTTATGTCATCTTCTAATTTTCTAAAGATGGTTGTTGCTTCTTCTTCTGACATTCCTTTTGGAAGTGGAAGACCGGGAAGAGGATATATCTTATTTCTATTTTCATAATCAATATCAATATGAAGTAATTCATGAATTAATGTTTTTATTTGCTCTTCTAAAGGGCTTTCATTATTAATGCTTATAATTCTTATTGGTCCAATACTGGAAAGCTCTCCAATTGCATGAATTCCTTTATCATCTTTAGGAAAACATTCTTTTGGCAGAATAATAACTTTACTCTTCTCATGTTTTCTAAATATCGCATATCCTCTGTATATCATTGAAAGATTAAAAACAAATGGTTTTTATACATAATTATACTGAGATTTTCATGGAAATTATATTAGACACCAACTTCCTGATTTATTGTGCAAAGGAAAAACTTGATTATGTTGAAGAAATTGCAGATTTAATCAATGAAGGATATGAATTAGTTGTCCCTAAACAGGTTGTTAATGAGCTTGAAAAACTTCATAATGATAAATGGAAAAAGGTAAGTGGAAAGGATAAGGCTGCTGCTGGATTAGCTATCGAGCTTCTTGAGCATAATAAAATTAAGGTTGTTGATGCTCATGGGAAAAATGTTGATGAATCTATTGTTAATCTTTCTAAGGAAGATATAAAAAATATTGTATGCACGCTTGATAGGGGAATGAGGTATACTCTTGGCAGAGTTATTCTAGTCAGCAAGGGAAAGAAGCTGATGTTGACGAAATAAATTTAATTTATAGTATATAATCTATATAAAAAAGCTTGCCTTTTTTAAGGGCAAGCA
>JBBSYU010000024.1:0-12071 GCA_038045105.1 Nanobdellota archaeon
ATTTCGGACATTAAGATACCAATAAAAAAGAAGAATTACCTCGACAGAGTCAGGTGATTTATAGCGGCTTCAGAAAGGTAAGTAAATACGTTTAAAAACTATTTGATATTAATAAACTAATAAAAAGAACCAAGAAATTAGTTGGGTGATAAAATGAAAATAGATTGGACTAATGCTGCTTTTTGGATTTTGATAGCATTAATAATTATATTATTAATTGCTTCATTTTTTAAAGGAGGATAGATGAAATTACAGGATATAATCTTATGGATAGTGGTATTGCTGGCAATAGTTGTTGTTTTGTGGTATGTTTTTGGCAATAGTCCTACATTTGAGCAGGCTATATTAGTTTTATTATTAGGATTGTCTATAACTACTTTAGTTAAATTAAGAGTTCTTGAAACTCGCTTTAATTTTTTAGCAAGAGATTTTCGAGAGCATTCAAAGAAGAGATGAGAAAAAAATGGATATTAAAAAAGAGTTTTCTGCAAACCAAATAACAAAATGGTAAATTATCACATTTATGTATTCAGGCATGGGCAGACTTATTTTAATAAAGAACATAAATTTACAGGATGGAAGGAAAGTAAGCTGACTCCTCTTGGAATTAGGAATGCTAAAAAGATTGCTCTTGAATTAAAAAATAAGAAAATTGATATTGCATTTCAAACTCCTCATTCCAGAAGTAAGGATACTTTAAAGCAGGTTTTGAAATATCATCCTGAATGTAGAAAAGTCATAACTGATAAAAGAATGATTGAGAGAAGTTACGGAAATCTTGAGGGATTAAAACATTCAGAGATAATTGAAAAATATGGTGAAAAACAATTCAAGAAATGGCACAGAGGATTTAATGACAGGCCTCCTAATGGCGAATCATTTGCTGACGTGGAGAAGAGAGTTGGTAATTTTATAAAATTTTTAAAATTTTATATAAAGAAAAATAAAGTTAATGTTGCTATTTCTGGAAGTGGAAATTCAATCAGGTTATTTAGGAAGGTAATGGAACATAAGAAAAAAGAAGAGGTTGTGAAATGGAAAATACCTTGGGATAGGTATTTTAGTTATAATATTGAAGTCTGATAAATATACATTTTATTACATGAATATTTATAAGTTGATTAATTATCAAATAAATATGACTACAAATTTTTATGATAATAAGTATATGATTTCAGTTGTTGAGCCAATTAAGAATGGAAGAAGAGAGTCATTAAGGGTTGATGTATATGAAATCTTGGATCCTGTGTTAAGTAATTTAACTCCCGATTCTTCTGTGAAGCATGTAAGGTTTGTTACATCTTTTCCTCTTTATGATAGATTTGGAGATAATCAACTTTCTTTGGATGAGATTGTCGCTAAAGTTAATGAGATAGCAATAATTGATATAAATTCTCCTGCAAATGTAAAATAGAATCATTAAATAAATTACAAAAATAACTAATCTTGTTAAACATTTTTCCAGCACAACAAATCTTATAAATGAATTTCTATTCTTTGTTTTTGACTAGAAAGAAAAATATTGGTAATGTAAAAACTTGAGAGAGGTTTATGAGGAGATTAAGTTATGTTAGATGAGTAGATGAATAAATTCATCTAGGAAAAGTAAGTAGATGAATTCAATTCATCAAGATGATAGCAACTACAATCTCGCTTAATTAACAGAAGCCATAACTCTTAAATTTTATATTACTAACAGCCCTTTTGCTTCACAAAAGCCCTGGGGGTAAAACTAAAAATAGAATAAAATAACAGAAACTCAAAAATCAGTGAAAATGTTCCATTTTATTAAACAAGATTTTTGAGATACAGACAATTTGCCTTGCAAATTCTCTGTCTGTTCATTTTCAAAGAAAAAGAACATGATAACCTATAATGAACTATACGATGCATTGAGAAAAGAAAGATATAGCGAGCAGCTTCAGCCAATACCTAAGAATTTCATTAAAGATGTTTCTGCTTATCTTAAAGATAAGAAGGAAATTGCAAACAGGAAAGAGGATGATTTTTCTGACACTATCTTAAAAACAAAAAAGCAGTTTGAGAATTCAATTGCAATATTCAAGGAGTTAATGCTGAGAAGAAAAAAGAAAATTCTTGAACTTGCATTTGTTGCTGCTGAGACCGGAATTTCAAAAAGGGATTTTGAAAACATGCTTGCTGTTGAAAAAGAAGCTTTTGAAGGAATAATGAAATCTCTTGAAAAATCAGACAAGAAAGTAAATGAAATGCTGAAGGGAATGGATAATGAAGAGGAAAAACCCAAAAACAAAATGGTTGTTTTTGTTGAAGATGTTGTAGAATTCCTGGACGTTGATGGAAACATGCTTGGCCCATTTAAAAAAGGAGATGTTGCAAATATTGCAGAGGAAATTGCAAACATACTTTTAGTTGATAAAAAGGCTGAAGGAATTGAGGGGGAGTAAAAATAAATTCTAGTAATATAATGACTGATGAGTTATGTAAACATGATTAAGCAAGAAAACAACTAATACCATAATTTTCTAAAGATATATTACTAAAATATCTTGAAAAAGCCTCCAGCCGGATTCGAACCGACGACCTACGGTTTACAAAACCGCCGCTCTACCGACTGAGCTATGGAGGCATAAAATTACTATAATCTTCTTGTTTAAAAACCTTAGTCTCTATTGGATTTTTATGAAATGTTTTATTAAATCTTCTAGAAATGTTTTTCTATCGGAAGTTTATAATCATGCATCTCATTCTTAGAGAACCAGACTGATATTTCTCTTTTTGCTGTTTCAGGAGCATCAGATGCATGAATAAGATTTCTTAGGGCTCTGCCTTTTGAATTTGTCATTGCATAGGATTCTATTGATGCAAAATCACCTCTTATTGTGCCTAATGGGGCCTGTCTTGGTTCTGTTGGACCAACAATTTTTCTGACAATCTCAACTGCATGAGGGCCTTCAATTACCATTGCGACAACAGGAGATTCTGTTAAAAAATCAACAAGCCATCCTTGAATAGATTTTCCAAATTCAATGTGATCCTTAAACTCAACCTTTCTATTTTCTTTTTCAGCGGATTTTTTTGTTTTTTCAAAAGTTGCCTTTGCCCATTCTTCATCAAGAGGATAATGTTTTTTTGCAAGCTCTTTATTTGGCCATACCATTTTTAATCCTGCTATTTTAAGTCCTGTATCTTCAAATTTAGAAATAATTTTGCCTATTAGTCCTCTGATAATACCGTCAGGTTTGATTAAAACTAAGGTTCTTTCAATTGTCATTTTGATTTAATCCTTTTTGATTTATTGGTAATGTATATGACTTAAGATATGAGGCTTCTGTTGATTTTTTAGATTCTCATAAACTTTTTAATCTCCTCTTCTGTATAACTCATAAGATATTTATATTACCAATACTTTTTGATATTTATTCTTCTTTTTCAACTTTTTCTTCTGATACTTCAACTTTCTTTTTTCTTCCTCTTTTCTTTGGGAGGGTAGTCTCAGATTCATTAGAATCTGAGGATTGAATATTGGAAGCAGGTTCAAAATCTTCTGATTTTGAAAGCGCCGCTGCTTTTTCCTGGGTCTCTTTTATTTCCTGCTCTGCCTTTTTTAATTTTTCCTCTTCAATCTCTTTCATCTGGTCTATGAATTCTTCCTCTACTTTTTCCTGTTTTTTAGGTTTTTCTTTTATTTTTGGAACTTCTTCTGGTTTTAATTGCCTTTGAATCTCCAGGATTCTTATTTCACATAGTGAAAGAGGATAGGTTTTTTTAAGATAAAGCGAGAGAGGCTTTTGCAATCTGTTTGAAAGCAATTCATTGAATATTTCATTATCTTTTCTTTCAGAAATATAGTCTTCAAGCCAGTTTTTGCATTTGTTTCTCAATGTTTTTCTTATTGCCCTTGAAACTTTGTTTCTTGTTATTAAAAATGGTTTTATTATTAACATGCTTTCTTGGGATGGTGTGATAAAAGAATCTTCAATATAACTTATTCTTTTTCTTATCATTCTTCTTATGAAATAGGGCATTAGTTTTACTTTAATTGGATGAGCAACAGGTTTGTCATTCTCCAATCTTATTTTAAAAACTGCATCAACACTTTTTCCTTTTAACTGTCTTGTCAAATCAAGGTTTAAGGTTTTGTTTTCCAGCTCTTTTGAGGAATTTGCTATTAATTCAGTTTTTGATCTTGTCAAGGGTATTTCAACATCAATGAATTTTCTTCTTTTTGTTATTATTTTTGTTTGTTTTGGAGGCATTTTGTTGTTTGGGTTATTTTTATTTATTATATCTGGTATCTTAATGCGTTGAGTTATAGTGAATAACATTAATTTCCGTAACTTTTAATGTTATTCCCTAAATAGTAAATCACTAACGCTTATACGATTATTAAAGTGATTTCCTATAATTGGGCATATATGGTTTGTTGAGAAGTTAAGTTTTGAAATTACTAATCTCTCGCTTAATCTCCTCATCAACATTTCTTGATTTTTACATTACTGATATTATTTATTATTCCCCTAATATTTATTTTTACATTACTGATATTTATCTTGAATTTTATTCCTGCACTATCTTGCTTACTCTTCTTGAGTGCTTTGAAATTTTAGATTTTTTGCATTCTTTGCAAGTATAAAGTACAACTCTTCTCATTGTTGTTTTTGTTTTTCTTTTCCAGGATTTAATTGCTTTTCTTGAATATTTTCCTTTGTTGCCCATGCCTCTGTTTTTTCCTCTTAATTTTGCTCTGGATAATGCCCCCCATGCTAGAGGCCCTCTTTTAAAACCTGTGGAAACTACTTCTATTTTTTGTTCTGTTCTTTTATTGCATTTTGGGCAAAAACGTTTTGTTAGTTTTGGGAGTTTCATCTTGTTATTTTATTTTGATTTATTGGTAATGTCAATAATTTAATATATGTTTTATCTGTTGATTCAAGCGAGATTGTAGTTGCTGTCACCTTGATGAATTTATTCATCTATTTATCTTCAAATCTATTATTTCATAACTTATAAATTTGACATTATGGATATTTATTATTAATCTTAAAACATTAGATTTAAATAGGTTTTTAAACTTTTGTATGTAATGGATGGATAGTTAAGTATTTAAATATAATGTCGTTTTTAATTGTTATGGAAAAAAGAATTATATTTAAAAAAGGGGAACAGAGAGAATTTTTAAATTCAGTTAAAACTAATTTAAATTGTACTTCTATAAGAGGATTATTACAATTCGGTTTTGATATTCCTTATTCTACCTTGAAAAATTATTATAATGAACATATGTCTCTACCCAAATCTCTTTTTGATAATCTATGCCATATAGCTAAAATAAATCCTCAAGATTTAGATATAAATTATTTTGAATCTAATTGGGGGCAAATTGAAGGAGGTAAAAAAGGTATTAGGGTAACTATGAAAAAATATCCTAGAGAAATTAAGAAATGGAGAACTCTTGGAATGGAAAATTCTCCGGTGATTGGGGATTCAAACTTAAAAAAGATTAAAGAACCCAAATTAAATGAAAAATTAGCAGAATTTATAGGTGCATATCTAGGAGATGGGACTATAAACAAATATCAAATCAGAATTGCTGGAGATTATCGTTATGATTTGGAATATCATAAATATCTATCTGAACTTATTTTTGAACTGTTTGGTATAAAAACTTCTATGCAAAAAGATAAGGGCCACAATACTTTGATTACGGTTATTTCATCAAAAAATTTATGTTCTTTTTTTAACAAAAATTTCAATATAACTTATGGAGATAAAATAAGAAATAAAACTATTATCCCTCAACAGATAATGAATAATAAAAAATTCTTTATTGCTTGTTTAAGGGGCCTAATCGATACAGATGGTTCTATTTCTAGAAGGGGCAGGGGTGGAAGTCAATTTTGTATCCAATTTTGCTCTCATAATCCTTTTTTGCTTAATCAAGTATATAATTTCGGCAGGGAATTAGGAATTTTTACTTTTCATGATAAAACCGGAGCAGGAACTAATAAATGGAGTAACATTGAAAAATATTTCAAAATAGTTGGAAGTTCTAATTTAAGACATATTGTAAGATTTTATTTAAGGAAATATGAAAATAAGACTATTTATCAAAAAGAGATTCCTATTTATGCTGAGCAAGATTTATATAGAAATATGAGTTTGCCCTTTAAGATATAGGCGTATAGTTCAACGGTTAGAATATATCCTTGACGTGGATGTGAACCAGGTTCAATTCCTGGTACGCCTATTTTTTATTGTAGATAAGTTTAAAAATATATATTTTAGTATATATTTATCAGATGGGAAAGAGAGTTCTTGATAAATTAAAATGAAAAATTTAAGAGTGCATCCAAAAATAGAACCAGGACATATTGATGAAATTATGTTAATAGATCAAGAAGCATTTGGAGAAAGTTCTAGTCCTACTGCAATTAGAAATGCTGAAAGAAATCCATGGGCATATACTGTTCTTTCATTAAATGATCATGTTCTTGGATATGGACTTGTCCTTCCTATTGATAGATTTGCTAGAGAAGCTTTAGTCAGAGGAGAAATCTCTGAAGATGAAGTAATGGCTAGACATGTATTATTACCTGATAATTGTGATGCGTTTTATATTGCATCAATTGCCACAAGACAAAACACTCTACCAGTTTTTCGTTCACGTTTAGTAGGATATACTTTGGGAAGTGTTTTAAGAGCTCCAAAACTTACTTTAGCTGTAGCTGTTTCTCGTGATGGAGATTCTATAGCTAGAGAAATAGGTTTAGAACCAAGAGGTCTTTATGTTAGTCAGTTTAAAGGAATTCATGAATATAATCCTACTTTATTCTTGAGAGAGGCTTTTAATTTTAATAGAAATTAATATTTTTGTAATCTATTAAGACTATTTCACTGGTTTTTTTTCTTACTAACTTACTAAGTTAGTTAGTTAGTTATTAAGAAAGGTTTATATATTAAATTTTCTGTTATTATTAAGAAAAAAAGAGGAAACGACTCAAAAATCTCTATTATAAGATTTTTGATACATAAAAATCCTTCATAAGGATTTTTAGTACCGAAAAACTAAAAGTTTTTCAGTATACAGACAATTTGCTCTTGCAAATTCTCTGTCTGTTCGTTTTCTGATGAAAACAAACATGAAAAAATATCTGCTTTTGATTGAAAATGAGGAATTGTGGGAGAAGTTTAAAAAGATTATTGAAAAAGACATTAACACTGAAATTATTTCTTTAATAGAAAAGAAAACTAAAACAGCCTCTTTCTCTAAGAAAGACCCTGGGGAGAAAAGAGAAAAATGATAAATAATCTATTTTCTAAAATCAGGTTTAAGAAAGGGCAGGTAACTATCTTCATCATAATAGCAATTATAATTGTTGTTGGGCTTTTAGTATACTTTTTGTTAAAGGGAAATGTTTTCAGCGGTGTTCCAAGAGATATCCAGCCTGTTTATAATTATTATCTTGCATGCATTGACCAGACAACTAAGGAGGGAGCGCTGATTCTGGGGCAGGGCGGGGGATATATTGAAAATCCTAATTTTTCTCCTGGAAGTGAATATATGCCTTTTTCATCACAGCTTAATTTTTTAGGAATGGGAATTCCTTATTGGTATTATATTTCTGGAAATGGCCTTGTGAAAGAGCAGATTCCAAGCAAAGAAAGAATGCAGGTTCAGCTGAATGATTATCTAAGAAAAAATATCAATAACTGCAATTTCAGAACATTTGAAGAGCAGGGATTTGTTATAAATCTTGGAGACATGTCTGAAGCTGAAAGTTCAATAAGTGATAATTCTATTAAAGTGAATGTTAAGCAGGATATTCAAATTGATTTTGGAAATACAACCTGGACAGGAAAAATAAGTTCAAGAGAAGTGGAATCTAATCTTGGGAAATTCTATAATTTAGCATTAAAAATCTATAATCATGAAAAAGACAGCTTATTCCTGGAAAATTATGGAGTTGATGTATTGAGATTATATGCTCCTGTTGATGGAACAGAGGTTTCCTGTTCTCCTAAAATATGGAGTGTTGATGAAGTAAGAGAAAATTTAATGAATGCTTTAGAAGGAAATACAGGCGCAATAAAAGTTAGTGGAAATTACTATAAACTTTCTGATGAAAAAAATAAATATTTTGTTCAGGAGATTGGTGAAAAAGTAAGTGCAAATGTTAATTTTCTGTATTCAAGAAGCTGGCCTATGAAAATGGAGATAATCCCCTCTGATTCTGGATTTATAAAATCAGAACCTGTTGGAATGCAGGAGGGAATGGGAATGCTTGGATTTTGCTATGTTAGCTATCACTTTGTCTATGATTTAGCATATCCTGTTTTAGTCCAGTTATATTATAATGAGGAAATATTCCAGTTTCCAATAGTTGTTTTTATTAATAAAAATCAGCCAAGAATTACAACTAATACAGAAGGGATTCCTGATGTTGTTCCTGAATTATGCAAGCATAGATTAACTAATCTGAGTGTTTATACTTATAATACCAATCTAGAGCCTGTTGAAGCAAATATTGATTTCAAATGCTTTGATACTTCCTGCGCAATTGGAAGAACAAATATAAAAAATGACAATGCTGAATTAACTTCCTTATTCCCACAATGTGTCAATGGATTTATAATTGCAAATGCTCAGGGCTATAAAACAAAAAAACAGATTATTTCAAGTGTTAATACAGGAGTTGTGCAAATTGTTCTGGATAAAAAATATAAATTAGAATTATCTGTTGAAGGAATTGGAAGCAGTGACAGAGCTATTGTAAGTTTTGTAAAAGAAAATGATACAGAGACAACAACAGCTGCTTATCCTGAGCAAAAACAAGTTGAATTAACAGAGGGGCAGTATGAAATAAAAACTTATGTTTATTCAAGTTCAAATATTAATTTAAAGGGAAGTGTGACTGAAAAATGTGTTGATGCTCCAAGTTCTGGACTGCTTGGAATATTTGGAGGAACAGAGAGAAAGTGTTTTCAGATGCAGATTCCTGACCAAGTTGTTGATTCTGCTGTTTCAGGAGGAGGAAAAGAAAAATATTATATTGCTGAATCTGAATTACAAGGGGCTAAGAAAATAATAATCAGTCCTGAAAAGTTTGGAACACCTGCAAAAGTAGAAGATTTGCAGGCAAATTACAATAAAATTGATACAACTGGGTTGGGAATAAGGTTTGAATAGAGCTTCTTTCTTTAAGAAGAAAGAACTTCGGAAGAAAGAAAATAGAACTTGAAAATATTGGTAATGTGAAAAATAAGAAATATTGGTGAGAAGCAAGAGATATTGAACAGAAGCCAAAAACAAATCAACAGAGGCAATAATTGATAAAGATATATGATACTAAAATAGATTGGTAATGTGAAAACAATAAGTTGTGGAGATGAGAAGATTAAGCGAGGTAAACAACAAAAATAAAAAAAGAAAACATGATAAAAAAAGAAAATATGATAAAAGAGAAAATATTATTAATAATATTTGTAATTGGGATTTTCATCTTTAATCTGAATCTTGTTTTTGCACAAACTCCTGCAAGTTATTATGGGCCAACATATACTAATTATGGAAGCAGTTCTGCTTATGGAACAGGGTATGGGACAAACTATGGAAGCGGGGTTGGGAATTATAATTATGATGCTGGAACAAATTATGGTTATAATCCTGGTGCAAATTATGACCCTTATTCTTCTTCTTATAATGGAAATTATAATAGGAATTATGTAAATGGACAGTATGTTTCAAATTATAACCCAACTTATACTTCTACTTCTTCAGGTTATAATTCTCTTTCTGGTTCTGGTTCTGGTTCTGGTTTATACTCTTCTAATAATTATGGATATAATAGTGGTTATGGAAGTAACAGTTATGGGGGATATGCATTATATGGTTCTTCTGTAAATCCTCAATTCACTTCTCCTAGTTATGGGGGAGCATCTTCATCTGCAAGTAGTTTCTGGAATAGTTATAATAATCAGGGATGCATGGAAAGAAGAGATGTTATCCTGCAGATAATTCCTGGAGGATGCAGTCCTGCTGTTGTAAGAAGTGATTTATTAGAAGAGCAGAATGTTCCTGTTTTTTGCAAAGTAATGACAATAAAAGCAAATCCTCTAGTTGATGTTACAAAAATAAAAAGCATAAGCTTTAAGGGACAATATCCAAAAGGAATTTCTGGAATCAGTTATTTTCCTGCCAGAGCTGCACTTCAGACAACAAACAGATATTCAGGAAGTGCATTTTCAAGCTCTGCTGTTAATACAGACATGGGTTATTTAGTTATTGTTTTGTCAAGTGTTTCAGCTGAAAAAGACATGCCTGATTTTATTGCAGGAAATATAACTGCTGTAATTGATTACAACAGCGAAGGCGCATATGGAATTGGAAATACTAATTTTTATTTATCTGAAATAAATGATGATGAATGGCTGTCAAAATACAAAAATTATGGATTCTGGAATGGAAAAGCATATCTAAGAACAGACTCAATAGAAAATGACAGGGCAACAATTTCTGTTTATAGTGATAATGGAAATAAACAATCAACAATAACATTAATGGAAGGGCAGACTTCAAGTGATGTTTATCTGAATGGTTTTTACTGCGCTGCTGGAATGAATATCAGGCTGAATAAAATAGGAGCTCCTGTTGAAAGCGCTCTTCTTCAGATAAATGATGAGCAGATTTGGGTTGCAAAAGGAGACAGAATAATAAATAACATGTGCAGAGTGACTGATTTAATTAGTTCTGATGCGGGAGGAAAAGTAAAATTAAGCTGTCCTTCTAAAAATGGAAATATTGAATTAAGCCTTAATCCTGGAAAAGCTAGTTTTGATTTTTCAGGGAGTTTAAAAGATTTTGTTCTTGGTGAAAAATTATTTCCTGATAAAAATGTCTATGTTGCTTATCTTGGGCAGGATATAAATAACAGGAGATATACTGTTTTAGTAAGAGATGATTTCTCACAGACAAAAATTGAATTTGCTGACAAGCAAGTTTATGATTCAATTGATAAAGTTGCAAGAGGAACAGGGACTGGAAAGACAATACAGGAATTGGAAAGCGTGATAAAAAAAGCTGTTGAAAATCAGTATAAAACAAAGGTAGGTTCTCAATCTGCATTGATTAGTAAAAATCTTGAGATGCAGATAGTTGCTGAAGGAAAAGAAGGATTTGGTGTTAAATTAGATGAAGCTTATTTTGCAAGAGATAAAAACTGGATATTTGATGATATGAACAGCCAGAGCAGTCTTGCAAAAGAATATTATGACAAATCTGTGAAAACTTATGAAGACTTGGCTGATTTTTATGCAAATGAAAGAAGGATTGCTGAAGAAGATCCTTATGCTGCTGTTGGATTGTATGAAGCTGCCAAGATGTCAAAAGCATTTGGAATGAATGCAAAAGCAACTGAATTATATGACAAGCTGATAAAAGAATATCCTGATTCAACTATTGCAAAAGCAATAAGAAATGAAAGAGACATGATAATGAGATATGACATGACTAATTCAAAGACTAATATTATTATTAATAATGAGCCATTTTATGTTGAATTGCTTGATTTAAAAAAGCCTGGCAAAAATGACTTGAGCGCTGTTCTTTTGATTGATGGAAAAGAAGAAACTCTTGGATTAGAAGAAATAAAAACAATAAGAAGCGATAAAGACATAAAAACTATACAGATTAAAGGAATTGAAAGTAATTTTATTGTTTTAAAATATGACAGAACTAATACAAATACTTCCGGAACTGCTGGAAGTTCTGCTTCTGTAACAAAAACAGAAAGACTTGATGCAACTGCAAATGCACAGACAATATTTGAGGGAATAAATGTCAAAATTATTCGTATTAATCTTAATAAACAAGCCAAGGTTGAAATAATTCCTAAGAATTTTGGGCCAAGAGCAGAATCTAATTTTAATTTCAGGATTGATATTGAAAAAAGAGCAATTCAATTAACTCCTGAGCAGACAAAAGCACTGATGGATGCTCTCCAACTTTCTATTGAGCAATGGACTAATATAAATCAGAAATTAGGAATGATTGTTTCTGCGATGAAGGCTGCATGTTTTGCAACTTCTTCTAC
>JBBSYU010000025.1:0-32158 GCA_038045105.1 Nanobdellota archaeon
CACCAAAAGAATATCCACTTACTAAAGTAAGTGGTTTAATTTCGGACATAATAAATAATAAAATGAAAAAAGAAATATTGGTAATGTGAAAAATTTAAGATATAAAGATGAGTAATAAAGCGAGAATGAGTTAATTGCTCTTCAAAATCTTAATCAACTACTAAACAAAGACATTAAGATACCAAAACAAAATGAAAAAAGAAATAAAAACAAAATTTGAAAATATAAATAAAATAGCAGAAAAAATATTCAGCAATAAAAATGTTAAGGCTGTTTATTTATTTGGAAGTTATGCAACTGGAAATCCAAAACCTCTCTCTGACATAGATTTATGTGTAATTGGAAATCTTAAAGAAAAAGATAAAATTAAAATTTCTGGTTATAGCTCTGATAATTTAGACATATCATTTTTTGATGAACTTCCTATTTATATTAAATTCAGAGTTTTTAGAGATGGAAAGCCACTTTTAATTAAAGATGAAAAATATTTATGGTTAATTAAAAAAATTACCCTGAATCAATATAGAGACTTTAAACCCATAATAAATAAAAGAATAAAAGAGGTATTTGAATATGTTTAATAAAGAGAGAATAAGCATTATTATTGAATATAAAAAAGAGGTGAAAGAAAAGAAGCAAAATGGAAAAAACAAATAAAATAATAAAAAGGGGTGAAAAATAATGGGATGGAAAGATTTGCCTTACTGGCTGAAGGGGGGGGATAATTGTATTAATACCTGTTTTAATAATTAATATAATTATTTATTTTATGCTCTCTCAAGATATAGCAAACAGAGGTTCAGAGGCATTTGCAGGAACATTTGTCTTTGGTTTTACAATATTTGGAGGTATTTTTTTAATACTTCTTGGAGTATTAATTGGTTATATTTACGGCAAAAATAAAGGAGGAAAGAAATAAAATGAAAAAACAATTACTAATTTTATTTATTGTAATTTTTATTCTTGGCGCTGTTAATACATTAAATGCTCAAACATGGCCTGCATTTAATGTTTGCTGTGAAAAAACCCTGAGTGGTGCATGGTGTCAGAACACCTTGAAAGGAAACTGCGCAACTTCTATTGATTTAATTACAAAAGCTCCACTTAGAGAAACTCCAACAAGCTGTGATGCAACAAGTTTTTGCAAACTTGGATGCTGCATTGATTCTGCAGAAGGATTATGCATGGAGAATACTCCTTTGAAAGTCTGCCAGATATCAACAGGAACCTGGGTTGATGATGCTAAATGCAATGTTGCTCAATGCAGGCTTGGATGTTGTATTCTTGGTGATCAGGCTAGTTTTGTTACACTAACAAGATGCAAAAGATTATCTTCATTATATGGATTAAATACTAATTTCAGAAGAGACATATCATCAGAATCAAGCTGTGTTGCGCTTGCATTTAGCCAGGATAAAGGAGCATGTGTTTATGAAATTGAAAATCAGAAAACCTGCAGATTCACAACAAGAGGAGATTGCCTGAATTCAGAGAAAGCAGAAAAAGCAGAAAACTTAACTTCCAAGCCTGAATTTTTTAAGGATTATTTATGTTCTGCTGATGAATTAGGAACTAATTGCGGGCCTACAACAGATACTATCTGCCTTCCTGGAAGAGATGAAGTTTATTTTAAAGATAGTTGTGGAAATCCTGCTAATATTTATGATGCAGGCAAGATTTATTCAAAAAACCCTGGTTACTGGAAAAAAATTGTTTTAAAAACAAACAGCTGTAATTATAAATCAAAAGATGGAAGCAAAAATTCAAAGACTTGCGGAAACTGCAATTATCTTGATGGAAGCATTTGTGGAAAAGGTTCTGCTGCTTATGGAAATTATGTTTGCAAAGATGTTAATTGTTATAATACTGAAAATGGAAAAGATTATAAAAATGGAGAAAGCTGGTGCATTTATATGTCTGACACTGGAAATGGAAAAGATGATGTTGGAAGCAGGCATTTCAGGCATGTGTGCATTAGCGGGGAAGAGACAATAGAACCTTGTGCTGATTTTAGAAATGAAGTATGTTATGAACAACCTGTAAAAATTGATAATGGAAACTTTATAGAGGCTGGATGCAGAGTAAACAGATGGGCTGATTGCATTGACCAGAATACTGAAAAAAAATGCCTTAACACAGACAAAAGAGAGTGTTACTGGTATCCTGGATTTTCATATGATGGAGCAGGAAAGAAAAATAAAACAGCAACTAATTCTTTGCTTCAGGGCACTAATCAAAAACAAGGAACAGGAATTGTAAATGGAACAGGAATCTGCCTTCCAAATTATCCTCCTGGATTGAAATTCTGGGAATCAGGTGATGCAGGAGGTGTCTGCAGTTTAGGAAATTCAATACAGATTGTTGAGTATAGCACAAATATATTTGGCTCAAAAACATGCAAAAACAATTGCGATGTTTTAGAATCTGCATGGGCAAACAGGATGAATGAAATATGCACAAGCCTTGGTGATTGTGGAGCAAAATCAAATTTTGTTGGAGTTTATACTGATGATGGAATAGAATGGAAAGATAATGGAAATTTAAAAACTTTAGGGGGAGCTATAATTGGAGGTATTGGAGAAAGTGCAAGAGAATAATATGAAAAAAATGGATAATAAAAATATTGGCAATGTAAAAAGAGGTATTTGTAATACAAAACTTTTTAAAAAAGTTTTAACACATCAGAAAATCTATGAGATTTTCTGTGCCCAAAAATTCTTATGAAAGAATTTTTTGGAAATCGGGATTTATCCTGACATGATATAAAACTGATGAGTTATGCAGATGAGATGATTAAAAGAGAATGAGAAACAAAACTATTAAAATAAAATGAAAAAACAAAATAAAACCAGCCCTTTTAAAAAAAGTTCTGGGGTAAAACAAATTGAAAAAAATAAATTGAAAACATATTTCTTAATTGTAAATTTAATTTTATCAATTGTTGCGTTCAGTTGTTTGATTAATATTTCTTTTGTGAATGCTCAGACACCTACAACTCCAACTACACCTAATCCTACTCAGCCACCAAGCCTTACTAATCCTCCTCAAGTAATACAGACTCCTCCTTCAGGAACTCCAACTCCTGGAACAGGCGGAATTCCTGGTGCAACTCCTCCTGGAAATCAACAAATTTCTAATCAAGGTGGAGGGGTTGCTGTGATTGGTGGAGGGCCTCCTGGATTAGAAGGCCCTGGTGTAACAGGTGGAGATGGAGGTACTGGTGGAGGTGGTGGAACAGGTGGAGGTACTGGTGGAGGCACTGGAGGCATTATAACAGGAGGGGGAGCAGGCACTATTTTAAGTTTTAATATGCAATCAATAATACAAAAAGCTGGTTTTGGTTCAATGATTTTTGGAACAATAGGAACTCTTGCAGGAGGAGATAATGGTGCATATTGGGGAGCATTAGCAGGAACAATTGGAGGAATTGTTGCTGGATTAACAGAACAGTCATTAGGACAAAGAGGCTCAATATTATTAGGATTAGGTGTTGCAGCAGCAATATTTTTATTAACATTTGCAAAAAAATCAAAAGAAATAGTTGAATTCAATTGCCTGCCTTGGCAAGCGCCTATTGGTGGTGAAAATTGTGAATTATGCAATGATTATAAAGAATGCTCTGACTATACCTGCAAGAGTTTGGGACAGGCATGTGAAATAATAAATAAAGGAACAAAAGAGCAGAAATGCATCTGGAAAAATCCTCATGATGTTAATTCTCCTATTATTAAATTTTTAAGAGCAAGTAAAGAGCATAAATCTGCGCCTGATTCTGCAATAAGACCTCCTGATACAGGAGTAAGAATAACTAATGATAAAGGAAACTGCATAAAAGCATTTACACCTCTTGAATTTGAATTTGCAACAGATGAGCCTGCTCAATGCAAGATAGATTATAATTTAACGAGAAATAAAGATGGATTTGAACAAATGCCATTTTATGTTGGAGGTGATAATTTGTTTAGTTATAATCATACTGAAAAAATGGCTCTTCCAGGGCCTGATGCTGTAAATGCTGCTGCACCTGAATTAAAAAATAACGGAGAATATATATTATATATAAGATGCAGAGATGCAAATGGAAATATAAATGAAAATTCATTTTCAGTAAGCTTTTGCGTTGACAAAGGGCCTGACACAACTCCTCCTGTGATTGAAAGCGTGAGCATTCCAAGTGAAAAACCTCTGCAATTCAATCAGACAAGTTTATATTTGGAGGTTTATGTGAATGAGCCTTCTGAATGCAGATGGAGCAAAGAAGACAGGGCATATAAAAATATGGAGAAAAATATGAGTTGTAATACAAATGTCTGGGAAATGAACAGCAATCTTGTTTACACATGCAGGACAGATTTAACAGGAATTGAAAGCAGAAAAGAAAATTTATTTTATTTCAGATGCAAGGACAAGCCATGGGCACAAGAAGCAGACAGAAATGAAAACAAGCAGAGTTATTCATATAAAGTTATTGGAACCCAGCCATTAAATATAATGAATTCAGGACCTAAAGGAAAAATATCAGGCGCAACAGACACTATTCCTGTTTTCCTGAATATAGACACTGATAATGGATATAAAAACGGGAATGCTCTTTGCTATTATTATATTGGAAAACCTGCAAAAGATGAGGATTATATATTATTCTTAGAAACAGAAGGAAACAATCACACGCAAAGGCAAGACCTTGTTCCTGGAAATTATATTTATTATTTCAAGTGTGTTGATTTAGGGGGTAATGCTGCTTATAATACAACTTCCTTTAGTGTTGAAAGTGACAGGTCTTCTCCAGTTGTTGTGAGAGCATATAAGGAAAGCGGTGAATTAAAAATAATAACAAATGAGCAGTCTGAATGCAGTTATTCAACAAAAGACTGCAATTTTGAGATTGAATCTGGAATAGAAATGAATACGCAGGATAATCTTGCTCATAATTCAGAGTGGATTGTTAATACAAATCTTTTCATAAGATGCAAAGATAAGTATAATAATCAGCCAAATCCAAATACCTGCTCAATAGTTCTAAGGCCTACAAAAATAGATTCCAAGAAAGAAGTGATTGAGTTTGCAAGTTATTAGCAAACTCAATAGAAGATTTGATATATTATTTATTGGAATTGTATATAATTTAATAGTTATTGTATCTGTTTCATAAGTTGTTTCTCATTAGCCTCCTAATCATCTCATCTTCATAACTTATCAGATTTTACATTACCAATATTTTATCTTATTTTGTTTTTATTATTGCTAATATATTTGTAACTACTCATAAGATACAACAAATAGAAAGATTTATATACTAGTTTTGCCTATATAAATTAACATAAAAATAGGATAAATAAAACAATATGATACTTACAAATAAACTAAGAAAAACTGGATTTGCCTTAGCAGGCTTAGCAGGCTTAGTTGGAGGAATGAATTATTCTGGAGAGGGATATGCTCAACAGCAAAATAAACCCGGAGTAAGAGTTTCTGATGGCGCTGATTATGTAATAAGAGCAGATTACAGAGACAGGGAACATGAATGGAGTTTATATAAAGAACAAGTTAAAAATCCTAGAAAACCCTCTGCAACAGGCAGAACAGATAATGGAAATACTCAGATAAGCAATCTAAATGAGGATAGAGTTTATGGTATTGGAGGACAAACTGAAAATGATTCAGAGCCTAGATTATCGAGAAATTTTATATTAGAGGATTTTGCAAAAGCCTATGGAATATCAAAATGGAAAATGTGCTTAACTGAAAGTGAAAGACAAAAAACAGCAGAATTATTTAATAGGCTGGATTTAAATGGGAGAAAGACTTTATGCAATGTATATGCTAATACTCCGGGTTTTTATGAGGCTAGTTTTTCAGCTGAAGGCAAAAAATCATTTGAAAAATTAAATCAGGCTTATCAAAATCTTGTTACAGCAAAGAAAGCAAATGCTTCTCAGGAATTATTTAATAGTGAATTAGAAGGAGCAGTTAGAAAACTTTATCCTTGGATAAGATTTGATAATGGAAGGCCTTTGAATGTTCCTGACAGGATGCTTGTATTATGGGTTGCTGACAGCCTGGAAAAGAAATCTGGAAAAAGATTAATTAATTGGGATAATGTTGCAAAATACAGTTCAATGCCTGTTCAAGAGAGATTTTGATAATTGAAAAAGTATTAATCATATATTATTGGAATTGAATATTTTTGAGAGTTATGGCGTCTGTTGATTTGTTGTTTATCAGTTTTTCTACTATACTCTTACTCAACTTAATCTCCTCATCTTCATAGATCATCAAGTTTTTACATTACTGATATTTACCACCTCCTAAATGATATGGATTTATTCTCAATTAAGATATGATGCATCTGTTGTTTTGTTATGGCTTCTTATTATTCACTTTTGTCTTCTTACCTTATTTTTATTCAAAACATTTAAAAAAACTAAATAACTCTTTAATAAATGGAAAAGAGGTTAAATAGGTATGGGCAGGTTTCTGGATTTGTCATATTTGCTATTTTAATTGCGGGAATTATTTTAATATTTTTTTTATTTAGAACTGGAAGTTTTCAGAATATTAAAGTTAATCCTGTTGCTCTTCCTGTTTATAATTATGTTGATGCTTGTGTTAAAGAAACAGGAAAAACCAGTCTTTATGATATTGGGCAGTCTGGAGGATATTTCATAAACCCTGAGATTTCACTGAATAGTATTGCTGTTTATTTTGACAGGGGAGATAATTATATTCCTTCAAAAGAAAAAATACAGGAAGAGCTTGCTCTTTATATGAATAATATACTGTTTTTTTGCGTGAAAGGGTTTAGTAATTTTCCTGATTTTGATGTTTCACAGGATGAAATAAAAACAAGTGCAAAAATTGAAAATAACAGAGTTGTTTTTGATATTGTTTATCCTATAAGTGTGACAAAAAATGGAAAAACTTATGCTTTTGAAAAGTTTAGTGCAGAAGTTCCTGTGAGACTGGGCATGATTTATAATGTCTCTGAAAAAATAATACAAGAGCAGATGAAGAACCTAAAAGATATCTGCCTGACTTGCTTAAGCAGGATTGCTTTTGAAAATGACTTATTCATAGACATGGCTGATTATGAAAATGATTCTGTCTTATTTGTTATCAGTGATGAAAACTCTAAAATAAATGGAAAGGAGTATAAATTTTATTTTATAAATAAATATTAAAAACTTAACATGAAAATCATAATTGTTTTTGTTATAGCGATGATTCTTGCTAGTTTTATCTGTTCTGCTGCAAATTTTGCAACAACAGATATTGATACTCTTCCAGTTAGCCAGAGCGCAACAAATACTGCTGCAAGTTCTGCTGCAAGCCAGAAAGAATATTCAGCAACAGTTACAGATGAAAAAGATATTGGAACAAATATTGGCTTGGAAACAGGAAAAATTAAAGTAAAAGGAATTAAAGTTGAAAAGCCTGCTGGAAAAAGCACAACTTTATCATTTATTGACAAAAATAGTTATGTTGAATTAATAGATTCAAAAGGAAACTGGAGAAGATTTTTTGGCTTGGATAAATTAAAAGTTAAAGTTAATGGAGCTGAAAAAGAATATGCACCTAAAATAGTAGTTGATGGAAATGGGCAGATTGAAGAGGCTTATTTTACTTCAACAGAAGGGGGCAAGTATGCTTTTGGAGACAGTGAAGTTGATGTTCCAAAAGGAGGAGGCGTGATATATCAAAAAAATAAAGGAAAAGGTGAATTGCAGTTATCAGTTCCTGCTAATACAAAAATTACTGCACCTAAAATATTTGATGATAAATCAAATGTCAAGCTGGCAAAGGTTTCATACATAAGCTGGGATAATAGTTTTTTAGAATTGGAAAATGGAATGAAAATACAGGGTGCGAGTGTTCATTATATTGATGGAAAACTTGCTTTTTCAGGAAAAAATATAAATTTTAATGGCTTGGTTATAAGGGATGCAAGTGCAGAAAAAATAAGTTATTTAGATTTCACAGGAAAAAATCTTGATGTTCCTGGCCCATACATTTCAATGAATCTTAATGAAAAAATAATTTTTATTGGAACAAATACAAATCAGGATTCTCATTCTTTAATGTTTCAGAAAGGAAATCTATATGGCTTGACTTTTGATGCTGATACAGACCACATGGCTGTGAGAGTTTTGGGTGATGAAAAAACAAAGTCTTATTTTTCTATTACAGACAAAGACAGGACAGATAAGGGATTTGTTCCATTAGGGAAGATAGTTGGAAATGTTGCTGTAAATGTTGATGATGGAGGTGTTGGAACTTATTTGAAAAATAATGAAATTTATAAATCACAGGTTGGAAGAGTTATTAGTGATTTTTCTGATATTCCTGGAAAAACAACAATTCCTGTTGAATTATCTTTTTATAAATTAAATCAAAAAGGCGAGGAAGTTCCTGTTAGCTTGAAAAGAGTAATAATAAATGGAAAAGAAAGTGTTGCAGAGGAAAGGGTTGTTTTAAGCAACAGGAATGAGCTTGGGATTGGTGCTAATCCTACTTGGATTGCAGGAAGTTTGTATTCTAGAAATTATCCTGTATTAACAAGAGGTGTTTCAAACAGGGTTGCTTATAATTATGTTCAGTTTACTCCTGAAGGAGTGTCTAAGTTTACAGGAGTAAGAATAATTCCGGATAGTTATTCCAGAAATGTTTTAAAACAAGATGATTACAGAATGTTATTGGATTGGCTGAATTCTCTTTCTCCTTTTGCAAGAAAAAGAGTAGGAGAAATTTATCTTCATGAAAGAGCTACAATGGGGGGATATGAGGCATTAGCATGGGGAGGGCCTGGAGGAATAGAAATAGGTGTTGGTTCTGGAGCATTCACTCCTGGGATTATTACTCATGAAGCAACACATGCTGTAAATATTGACAATAATAATTTTTGGAGTGCTTGGACAAGTGTTGGTGGGAAAAGTGATTCCGAAGACCCTTCTGAATTTGCAGAATATGCATTTAAAGATATAAGAGGAAATTTACAAAGCAGCAAATCATTCAGAGGAAAAATGGCTGTTCTTGTTCAGCAGGGAGTTATAAGCCAGTATGTATTTGACCAGCAGCTTTTAAGAGCAGGATTAGAAACAGGAACACAGGCTACTGAAAGATATATTAGGGAGGCAAGAGGAAGTTAAAAACAATAAATGAGTATTAGTAATACAAAACTTTTAAAAAAAGTTTTAACAAAAATTAAAAATAATGTGAAATAAATAAGTTATGAAGATGAGTGAGCAAGATGAGTAAGAATATAGAATATACAACTGATAACCTAACAATCAACACACAACATAACATTTAAACAATTAACATTACCAGAATAACATGATAAACAAATCAATAAAAAACAAAATTTTATTCATGGGAATTTTACTATTGACAAATATATTAATGACGAATATAATCAGTGCCAGTCCTTTTTATTATAAAATTTCCATGGATTATAATAAAGATGTGATTGATATTAAAGAGATTGGAGTTATATTTTCACAAGAAGATTTAACAAATGGTTATGGAAGTTATAATATTGAAACTATTGATGCAAATAATAAAAAAATAGATTCTCAAAACTTTGTTGTGCCAAATACAAGATTTTATGATAAAGGTGAGAATGGGAATATTAGTGAGGGAGGAAGTGTTGTTCTTGAAAATGTTTCTTTTATTGTTTATGCTCCTTATTATGCAAATGCAAAAGAGATAATTATTTATGATAAAACAAATAAAGAATTAACAAAAGCTGATGTAAGCATGTATTCCAGGATAACAGAAAAAGAAAATGTGATTAACAATGTTGGGGGAGACAAGGATGAGTATGGATGCTTGATTGCTGCTGGTTATTCATGGTGCGAAGAAAAGCAAAATTGCATAAGAACATGGGAAGAGACATGTTCTTCTGCAAAAAAAACTGAAAAAACCTCTGGTAATAACTTGTTGGAAAACATTTCTAATTATTGGTGGGTTTTGATTATAATATTAATAATCCTTATTATAATACTTGCATATGCTATGAAAAAGAAAAGATGAAAAAGATTATATAATAACAATGGACAATAGATAATTTTTTAAGGGCTGAATTATTGGAATAAACATGGAAAAACAAATAATAGATTTTAATGTATTGATAGGACAAGATGAAGATGGAATTTATGTAGCAAGAGTTCCAGAAATAGAAGGATGTTACACACAAGGCAAAACTTTGCAGGAAGTATTGGAAAGAATAAAAGAAGCAATTGAAGTATGTTTAGAAGCTGACAAAGAAGAGGTAAATCCTATGAGGTTTGTTGGAATACAAAGAGTTCAAGTTGAAAGGCCTCAAATGGCTTAAGATGACTAAGCTGATTACTATTTCTGGTAAAGAAATGTGCAAACTGTTTGAGAATTATTTATATTAATAAACTTTAAAAGAAACTTAATCTTATGAATCAGATGAAAAAGAGCATTAGTTTTTGGCATGGGTTTGCAGTGATATTTATATTCTTATTTTTAATTGGATTTGCTTATGCAGAGGATGTAGGAACAGGCAGGATTATTATTGATAAAGATAAAATTGTAAAAATCAAGGGCAATGATTATAATGTAAATGCAGGAAGCTTGTTTATAATCAAAAATGATGAACTTGCAGAGGGAACTAGCTTTGTTGCAGGAAAAAATGGAGGAATTTTCAGATTAAAAGGAGTTAATGTCAAACTTCCTGAAAATACAAAAGTTTTATTTAAAGATGGAAAAATAAAAATAGAACTTCCTGATGGAGTAAAATTAGATACTCTGAATGTAAAAGAGTTGGAAAAAGCAAAAGGAGTTAAATTTGAATTTGTTTCAAAAGATAAGGGATTTAATCTTCCAAGCGGAGATTTATTCAAAGGAATTTTGAATTATGATATTGATAAAAATGGAATAGGAAATCTTTATTTTTCTGATAAAGAAGCTGTTTTAGATGGTTTAAAAGTAAAAAATCCAAAACAAGAAAGAATAGACTTGGATTTAAAAGGAGAGGTTTCAAAATCTTATTCTGGAAATTATATTTCTATTGACAGCAGGAATTCTAAATTAGTTATTGGAAAAAATAGCAATGGCGCTGGAGTTAGGGTTGAAAAACAAGGTGAAAATGTTGTTTTTAGGGCTGGAAAAGATGATGGCAAAGATGCTGGGGATAAAGCTGGAAAAGGGACAATAGTTATTGAAAATAGTAAAGTCAAGACTTATGGTGATTACAGGATTGATAATGGTGAATTATCTGTAGAAACAGGGATTAATAAAAAAGGAGAAAAAACACTTATTATGCCTAGTGATGTTAATAAAAATGGGAAAAAATCTTCTCGAATGGAAATTGCAAGTTATGATAATGATGGAAAGCTTTTATTAAAATCAGGCAAGAAAGTAGTTATTAATGAAAATAATGGATTAGAAGTTTATTCTATTAATAATGCTGTTCAGGATGCAAGCGAAGAAAAACCAAGAGTGACATTTAATACCCAGGAAAGCCCTCAAACTGCGCAAGTTCAAAATAGTGAATCTAATAATCCTGCTAGCGGGCTTAAACTTGGAATTCTTTCTCCCGTTAATAGAGGTTATAATCCATCTAATTCTGTTTATGAAGATATTCTTGGGCATAGCCAGACTGTAACAATTTATGGGACAGATAAGGGCGGGCAGGCTACAACTTTGCATGAAAATGAACATGGTGCAAATGCAGAGGCAACAATAAAAGCTATTAGGGATTTAAGTGCTTCTGGAAATCCAGATAAATGGAATTTAGATTATGTTTCTGGATATTATCTTGGAAATAATCAGTATGCAGTATTATTAGAGCCTGGATTAGACAGAAAACAAATATATAAAAACTATGTTCCTAATGAATTAATCAATAAGGGTTATACTACAAATTATTTTACAGATGATGACGGCATTAAAAAAGGGCTTCAAAGAGCTGAAAATTCTAATTATATTCATGATGAATGGATGGCAGGTATTAAAGAATTTGAAGGAAGCATGCAACTCATAGACAGAAATCAGTGGACAAGCGGAGTTGCAAGCAGAGGACAGCAAGGAATCGGTGTTATGGATACTGGAGAACTTGCTGCATTTACCACAAATTCGCTTGCTGTTGCAACAGCAGTAAGAGAGCAAAATCCAAATTATTGGAATAATCATCCAGAATACAGAAGTTTTGTTGCTGTAAATTTAATAAAATCAAAGCAGTTATATGATGCTGCAACAAGTTCAAAATATAATGGATATTTTCTGAATAATCATAATAATTATTTTCAGACACTTAGAACAGGCAGCAATCCTGCTATAGAAAAAATGAGAGAAACAGCAAGACAAGTTTTAGGCAGTGATGCTTCAAAAAGAGTTCTTGGATTTTGAATTATCTTATTATTTATTAGTAATATGCCATCCTAAAAAGTTATGTAATTAGTTGATTAAAGAGATTATGCATATTTCAAAAACCAAATAATTTATTAAGCAGGATTTTTTAATATGTCTATGATAAAAAAGAGGGTTAGAAATAAAAAATCCCAAGAAGCTATTGGAATGTCATTTTCAATGATATTTTCAATTATCTTGATAATATTTTTTATTGCTGTTGCATTCATGGCAATAAGATATTTTTTAAAAGTGCAAAACTGCGCAAGAGTTGGAGATTTTGTCAGTGAAGTAAAGATAAAGACTACAGAAGCATGGGATTCGCAAAAATCAGGTTTTGAAAAAAAATATATTCTTCCGTCTAATCTTGAGTATGTCTGCTTTGCAGATTTGTCACAGGAGCTTAGGGGGCAAAATGAAGCAGTATTGGAGGACTTAGGATTTTTTCAGGAATGGGAAAAATCAAATATGCTTTTATATCCAAAAGGAAATTCATGCAATATGCCTGTGCATAATATAGAGCATTTAGATATTGCAAAAATGACAAAAACAAAAAATCCTTATTGCATTGAAGTTAAAAGCGGGCAGATTACACTTAAATTTGAAAAAGGATATGTTGACAGACTGGTTACTATTTCAGGTGTGTGAATAATATATATTTGTAATAGAAAAACCTAAGAAGTTATGAAGATGAGATGATTAAATGAGATAAACAGAAATAAAATTTGAGAATCAGAAGCTATAACAAATCAACAGATGTATCATATCTCAAATTACATACAATTCCAATAAATAAGATAAAATATCGGTAATGTAAAATAAATAAGTTTTGCAGATGAGATGATTAAAATATTAGTGAGGAGCAAAATTATGGAACAGATGATATAACTAATAAAAAACATACAATACTAAGGTAAGAAATTATTAGTAATAAAAAAACTTGAGAGATATGGATGAGCAGATTAAGAGAGTAAGAAGGTAGTAGAAAAAACTGATAACATACTTAACAACTGATACTCTAACTCTTAAATTATATACGATACTGACATAATAAAATAATCTAAAAAAAGAGAGATATGCTAAAAAGAAGCAATAAAAAAGCAATTGAAATGGGTTTTAACTGGTTATTTGCAATAATAGCAGGAGGTTTTATACTTTTTATTGCTGTTTATTCTGCAAGCAAATTCATTGGAATTTCAGAGCAGAAATATGGGACAGAAAGTGCTGCAAAATTTGTATCTCTTTTTGACCCTCTTGAAATAGGACTTGTTGCTGGAAAATCCTCTGAAATTGATTTTGTGAAAAATACAAGAGTTTTTTTTGATTGCGATGCAGATGTCAATGCTCCTTTTGGAAGGCAGACTATTTCTTTTTCAGAACAGATGTTTGGGAAAAAATGGAGTGAAAAAAGCAACAGGGTATCAATAAAAAATAAGTATGTTTTTAGTGAAAATGTTGTTGAAGGCAAGAGATTCTATCTTTTTTCATTTCCTTTTTCAATGCCTTTTAGTATTGGAGATATTGTTATAACTGAATCTGGAAGTTATTGTTTTTATGATGCTCCTAATGAGATTGTTGATGATATTGAAGGGCTTAATATTAAAAATGTAATATTTCCTAATTTAACAACCGAGTGTAATGGAATAAAAGTTTGTTTTGGAGGACATAGCAAATGTGATATTAAAGTATCAACTTCTGAAAGTTATGTTGAAAAAAACGGGAAAAAGATGTATTATTATGGAAATTTGATATATGGCGCTATTTTTTCTTCTCCTGAAAATTATGAATGCAATGTCAAGAGATTAATGAGCAAGCTAAATGAATTAGGCAAAATCTATATTAGCAAGATAAAAATAATGGAAAGAGAAGATTGTGAGCCAAAGATTGAGGCTAAATTAAGCATGGAAATGGGAATTGCTAAGAGCATCACTTCTTCAAGAGATTTAATCAGGCTTGGAATTAGTTCAGAAGAAATTGATGAAATAAATGAGGCTGGAAAACCAGGATGCAAGCTGTATTAGGATGAAACTAATGAATAAAATCTATATTGGTAATATCAAAAAAACTGACAAGTTATGGGTGAGATGATTAAATTGAGTGAGAGTATAGCAAAAAACTGATAACTCGCTTAACAACTGACACCATAACTTTCAAATTATATGATACCAATACTATGTTGGTAATCAATTCCAACAAGAATATGATAAATAAAATAACCAAAAAATCAAAGAAAGGGCAATTAAATATACAGGAAATGGCATTTATGCTTGTGGCTGTTGTATTGTTTTTTGGACTTGTTACTTTGTTTGTGCTTACAATTGTGTATAAAAACATGTATTCGCAGTTAAATATAATAAATCAGGAAAAAACACTTACCTCTCTGATAAATCTTGCTGATTCTCCTGAATTTCGGTGCGTTACTACAAAATCCAATTGTGTTGATGGTGATAAAGCTATTTCTCTGATGAACAGAACTGTTTATTCTAATTTTTGGGGGTTCAGCAGCCTGACAATAATAAAAATGAGTGGTTTTGCTAAAAATGAAAGCCAGTTGATAAAATGCAATATTGCTAATTATCCTGATTGTGATTTAATTGTTATTTATGATAAAAAGGTTAAAAATGAAAGGGCAATATCAAGTTATGTTGCTTTTTGCAGGAAAAAATATGAAAAAGTTGACACTTATACAGGCTATACATATGATAAATGCGAGATAGCTAAACTAGTGGCTGGCACAGAACTTAAAAACACGCCTGGAACAGCGCCTGCGAGATAAAATGATAAAAATAAAAAATCAAAAAATAAATATTGATAATGAAAAGAGGTATTAGTAATACAAAACTTTTTAAAAAAGTTTTAACAAAATCAGGATTTATCCTGACATGATATAAAACTGATGAGTTATGCAGAGGAGAGATTAAACTAGTGAAAGTAGATTAAAAGACTGATAAACACTTAATCAACAAATGACATAACTGCTAAATAATTAACATTACCAACAGCCCTTTTGGAAAATCCAGAAAATGAAATTTTCTGGCTCTTCAAAACTAAAAGTTTATGAAGAAGTCCTGGGGTAAAAAAATAATAAACATGATACCAAAATCAAAAAAATCGCAGCACGAGGCACTGGGATTTGTGCTTATAGTTGCTATTGTAACTATAATAATTGTTATTTTTCTTTCATTATCTGCTGGAAAAGGCAATGTAATGAGGCAGAATAGTGTTGAAATATCTAATTTACTTCAGGCTTCTATTTATTATACTTCAGAATGCGCTATTAATTTTGTTCCACAATATCAGGAAGTGCAGGATTTAATATCTGCATGCTATAAAAATCCAGAGCAAAAATGCTTGAATGGAACAGATGTCTGCCAGGCTTTAAATGAAACAATAAAAAAGGTTATAGAACAAAGCCTGAGAATCAGCCCTGATTCACCTAATAAAGCCTATAAATTAAATATATATTATAGTCCTTTGAATAATATCCAAAATAAAGAGATAATATTGTTGTCTGAAAAGGGTGTTTTTGACAAGTGCAAGTCAAGGCCAGGTGGAAGTTATTCATTACCTGCTGGAACATTCAGTTCTTCAACAATAAACATAGAATTAGAAGTTTGTGTTGGATGAATTAAGCTCAATAACAACCTGCTCTGTCCGGAATAACCTTATGATAGACTTATATTCTCCAAAAATAGCCTGTTTTTTATTTTTCTCCCCCTATTAATGAGGGAGAACAAATCAAAAACGAGGAAATAATTGTGCAAAAGTGTATTAATTTAAAACTCCGGACAGAGCATAACAGCCAAAAGATTTATATATAACTCAGTTATATATAATTATATATAAATTCAAAATGGAAATAAAAAAATTTATAAAATTTTAGTCTTTCCATTTTTCGTATACTCAAAATGGAAATAAAGACAATCGCTAAAAGATGGGGAAGTTCTATTGGAGTTATCTTGCCCAAATCATTTGTAGATGAAAATAGAATCAGGGAAAATGAAGAAGTAATTATTGAAGTTAGGAAAAAAACATTAGCAGGAGATCTGTTTGGAAAATATCCTGAATGGAAAAAGTCTGCACAAGAAATCAAAGATGAGATGAAAAAAGGATGGGATTAAAAAAATATTTTTTTGACAGTTATGCCATAATAGAGCTTATGAAAGGAAATCCTAACTATGCTAAATATGTTTTTGAGGAAGTAACTATTACTGTTTTTAATCTTACAGAAATTTATTTTTCAGCATTAAACACTCAAACTGAAGATGTTGCTGAAGAGATATATAACAAATATAAAGAAAGTGTTGTTAAGCTTACTGATAAAATAATTCAAGAAGCTATGAAATTCAGAAAAAAGGTATATAAAGATAAAAAAATATCATATGCAGATGCAATTGGATATACTCATGCTTTAAAAAATAATATGATATTTTTAACAGGGGACAAGGAATTTAAAGATCTAGATAATGTTGAATTTGTAAAATAAGCTTTAAATAGAATATCAAAAATTTCCGCTTCTTATTTTTTCCAATTCACTTCTGTCTTGCTCTAATTTTCTTTCAGCTTCTTTTATTTTTTCTTTTCTTTGTTTTATCTTGCCGATTTCTTCTTGTGCAAGCTTTATTTTTTCTTCTACTGCATTTAAAGCATCATCATCAGAATCATAACCTGATTTTTTATCAAAATATTCCTTAGAGCTTACTACCTTAAATGACTGATTTTTGTTTTTCAGCCTTTTTTTAGCAAAAACAACCATAAAAAGAATAACTATTATAAAAACAATTCCTATTACAAAATAAAGAGTTAATTTCCAGTTGATTTTTGAATTTACTTTTGAACCAAAATCTTTTACATTAACTGCAAAGCCTGTCAAACCTATTTTAGATTTATTTGTTTCTTGAATGTCTGTTTGTTTAGACTCATTTGCAAGGGGAGTTGCAGTTAAATTGGTTTCAGTGATGTTTGTTTGATTTACAACCGGTTCTATCTCTTTTTTCTCTATTATGCTAACATTACCTGGAATAAAACTTATGTATACTGGGCTCCCTGTTTTTATATTTTCAATTCTTTCATTTAAAACAGTTTTTGAATCCTCTTTCAAAATCAATCTTAAATCAATTGATTTTTCACTAAAAGAATTTGAAACAAGGACTTCTCCATTCATACCTGTCCCTTTTGTAGTGCTGTTCTTAATTAGAACATAGGTTTCCCCAGACTGAAGATATTGTATGAATAATTTTCTATTTGGAAGAGTTTTAATGCTTATGTCTGTTGCTGCGGCTAAAATATTTGCTACTAAAAGTAATAAAAAAATCAAAAATATTATTAGTTTTTGTTTACCTTCTTTTCTTAACATCTTAAATAGAGTAATATGCTCTTTATAAATTTTTTTATAGTGTTAAGATTATGTAGTTAAGATTATAAATCAATTGTTATAACAACCTGGTCAGCATCAACAATAGGCATTAGCAATTCTCTTCCTTTTTTATGCGACGCAATCAATTCTATAAAACCAAATTGCTCCAGAATTTTAATATCATGCCTTACTGATTTGAAATCCCTTCCCAAGAGCTTTGCCAATTGATATATTGATTCTGGTTTTTTAGTCTTTGCAATATGCAAAAGCCTTGCTTTTTCATTGCTCAGTATATGCCTTATATTTGAAACTTCTGATGCCCTGATATCTTTAGAATCTCCTTTAAGTTTATGAAATATTGATGAAAAAGTGCCTTCTTTCAATGAAACTGAAATATTTTTAATTTGTTTTGCCATATCTGAATCTATTTTTATCTGTGTTTTTAATAAACAGGGCATACTATATAAATCTTTCCATATATCTGAGATATATATATTTATGATACTGGTTTATGATTATAATATATGTCATAAAATATAGTGTATCTTAAAAAAATAGATTTTAAGAGCTTGAGATAGATTATAAAAGATGTCTAATGATTAGTATCTATTTGTCAGTTACAACATAAGGTTTATAAATAAATGCCTTAAAAATAGTATTTCTTAGAAATATTTTATGCTTATAAGCATGCTAAGGCAGAAAGCTTTTTAAACAAAAATTAATATAGGTTTGTATTACTTAATCTAATTAAGTAATAATAAACTGGCTGGTTTATACAGTTTTTTCAAAAAGAGATGACAGTAACAAAAGTCTGTAAAGAATTTAAAAAACAGACATTAATTATTATATTAGTGAAAGGAGGTTTAAAAAATGAAATTTAATTATAAAAAAATAGCTTCTGTGTTAGCTAGCGCAATAATGCTATCAAGCACTATTGGATTCGCTGCTGCTGTAGGCACATATCCTGCACCTTTTGTTGCAGGAGGAACAGCTAATGGAGCTGTTATTGTTGGTGCAAATGCAGCCCCAAGTGATTGGGCTTTAGCTATTGATGTTGGACAAAAGCTTAGCGCTCTTGTATCATCAGGAACAACAAGCACAAATGTTGCAACAACAGGAGAAACAGCTGCGCTGTTTACTAGTTCATCAAAAATCAATGTAAATGACACATTGAGACAGGTTAAAACTGTTTTAACAAAAAGTGAACTTCCTACTGTCTTGAAAGACCAGAGTTTTTCAGGAAATGTTGATGCTACTCTTGTTCAAACTATTGATCTTGGAACAAATCCTGCAATAACGTTTGCAAAACAACCAGTATCTACAAATGATCCTAGATTAGGATTAACAGTAGCAACAAGCACTAATAATGTTATTTACAATTCTTCTGTAACATTTAACAAGGCTGTTAATTTAAGCCATGCTGATTCAGAAGGACAGGAAATAACTTTGTTTGGACAGAAATTCACTATTGCTGCTGCAACTAGTGATACTGATTTAGTGTTATTAAAGTCAGCTCAAAAAGTTTCTTTAACATCAGATAGTCCTACGGCAGAAGTTACTGTTGGTGGAAAAACATACACTATTGAATTAATCTCATCATCAGATACTGCTGCAACTATAGCTGTTACTGATGATGCTGGAACAACAGAAAGCAAAGAAGTTAGTGAGGCTGCTTCAAAAAAGATTAATGGATTAACAATTGCTGTTAATACTGCTGATGAAACTAATTTGAAATTATCAGCATCTGTAATTGCAGGCGCTGAAAAAATGACTTTTACTTCTGGAGGCGCTGTAACAACTGGAGATTCTGCAACTTCAATTGAGGGAACTCTTGTTACAATGACAGGAGGAGTTGGTGCAATGACAAAATTAGTTATAGGTATTGCTGCAAAAAATTCAGATAATGATGCAATAATGCCTGGAGAAACTTTTGTAGATCCTGTATTTGGGACATTCAAAATTGATTTTTCAGGTGGATTGAATATTGCTGATACTTTTACTGATAATGCACAAAGAGAAAGCTTTGAAGTAAGAAATGTTGGTGATGACAAGATGTCAGTAAAATTCAAGAATCATAAAGGTAATGAGGCAACTGTTCAGTTTGCAAAAAATACAACACATACAATGCAACTTGCTTATGATGATGATATCAAGAATATAACTGTTCTTGAAAAAGAAAGTATACTTAAAAATGGTTATGTTGTGGTAGGAAATCAAGATGAGGGATACTTGTTAAGAGTTTCTACATTAACAAATTCTTCTGCTCATTCAAATGACAAAATTGTTTTAACAGATGTGTTTGATACTTCAAGCACATATACAGCAACAATAACGGCAGAGGGAGTAGGAACAATAACTATTGGAGGAAAAGTATATAATGTATATGGTAATATCACTAATGTTGACAGTGATAGTATTGTTTTAGATTATCCTGATAGTTCTGCTGCTGGTTCAATAATTGCATATCCTACAATACAAACTTCAAAGGGAGCAAAGATTGCTTTCTATGAACCATTGACAATAAATTTAGTGGATGTTGATGGACGTTTAGCTACAACAACTGCGGCTACGCAATTAAAAATTCCAGATGGGGATGGTTATACTGATTTTACACTTACTCATTTAACAGGAGCAGGTAATTGGACTATTGGAACTCAGACAATTAATACTACTGATCCAATAGAAGCTGGCAATGCAAATTTAACTGTTGGTAGGTTAATTTTTACAGCAGTTTCTACAGCAGTATCAAACCAAACTAAGCTTTATCTTAGAGACCCAACAACTCCACAGACTCTTATCAGAGACCCTGCATTAATCATTTTTGAAGAAAAAGATGATGCAACAAATTATGAAGCAATAGTTATTACTTTAGAGACAGGTGCAACAAGCACTGATGGTATTGGAGTGGATGATATTATAAGAACATGGGGCGGTGATAGTGTTTGGGATGCAACAGCTCTTGCAAGCAAGAGCACACATTCAAAAGAAGTTGATTTGTTTGGAACAATTGCATTAGTTGACACTGGAGATAGTGACCAAGCAACTGCAATAATAAGTTATCCTGACGAGCAACTTTATGCACAATTATATATTGGAACTGAAGCTTCTGCAATAACTCCTGGAACATCTGTATCAGGAGGAGGAGGACAGGTTCTTGTTGTAAAAGACACTCAAGTTGACTCTGTTAAAGACAAAAACTTGTTTGTTGTTGGAGGAAGTTGTATCAATGAAGTTGCTGCAAAAATATTAGGGGCAAGTACTCCTGTTTGCGGTGCTGACTTTACTAACATAGCTAAGATAAGTGCTGGAGGGTATATAATAAAAACTGTTGAATCTCCTTATAGCGCAACTAAAGTGGCAACACTTGTTGCTGGTTATAATGCTGATGATACTTCAGTTGCTGTTGCTAAAGCCTTAACAGGTGTTGCAACAGACAAAGATACTTCAATAACATATCCAGAACTTTCTACAGGCACAACTACAACAACTGAATAAAGCTAATCTTATTTTATTTTTTTCTTTTTTTTCTTTTTTTATTTAACCTATTATTTGGAGATTTATTAGAATTCTCTTATATTATTTATTGGAATTGAATATAATTTTAAGAGAGAACAGGTAGTTCATAAAGTGAGTTTGCATCTCAACTCTATTTCTTGCGCTCACCCATAACTTAATTAATTATTTACATTACCAATACTTTTCTTATTGGAATTGTGTATAATTTAAGATATGATGCATCTGTTAATTTATTATGGCTTCTGATTCATCAAGTTTTTTACATTACCAATATCTATTTTAGTATCATATATTCTTTATCAGTTATGACATCTGTTTATTTTAGAGTTTGATATTGCTTCATCTCAACTTACGCTTTAATCTACTCGTTAACATTTCTTAAGCTTCTATATTACCAATATCCATTTTGGTATCATATGTCTATTATCAGTTATAACATCTGTTTATTTTAGAGTTTGATATTGCTTCATCTCAACTTACTTTCTAATCTTCTCACAAACATATCTTATTCTTTATATTACTAATAATTATATTTTTGTTTTAAAATCTAAATTCGAAAGTATTTTAAAGTGAAAAAATCTGTTATTTTCATATAAATTTTTATAAGAACAAGATGAGAAAAATAATGACTAGAACAGAATTGGAAAGGAAAAGCAGGAGAAACCAGTGGATAGTTGGAGGAGTATTAATGTTAATAATGTTATTCAGCACTCTTGGTTATGCATTAAATTATGAAACAAAAACTACGACAGAAGTTGTTGATTATAAAGGTATAAAATTCATAAAAAGCGACAGTTACTGGAACTTTAACAGCCAGGGACAGAGCCTTATTACAAGATATAATCCAGAAGAAACAAAAAATATCAGTCTTATTGGAATAAATATAAACCTTAATGATTATAAAAACAAACCATTATATTTTGTTGGAAATTTTCAGGAAACAAATAATGAGTTAGGGAGAAATATAAATACATTTGTATTAAGAATGCAGGATGCATGTCTGGAAGGTGAAAACTGCACTTCTGATTTTCCTGTTAAAAGTTGCTCAGAGGATAATGTAATTGTTATAAAAGAGCCTTATGAAAAAATTAAAGAAAGTGTTTATAAAAATGAAAAATGCATTTTTATAACTGCAAATCTTGAAAATCAGACAAGATTTGCAGATGCTGTTTTGTTTAAAATTCTGGGTATCTAATTCTATTTTAATTTATAATATTAATTTTAAAAAAGTTATAGCATCTGTTCATTTCTTTGTTTCTCATTAACATATTAATCTCCTCACCCATAACATCTTAGTTTTTTGTATTACTGATAATCTATTACATTTAAGACATAGTTTTTCTTATTCATAATCTTTAAAAAGCAAGTTTTTCTTTAATTAATATGCCAAGAAAAAAGAAGATAATTGAAAAAAAAGAAAAAGGAGAAATTATTGAAGATGGTACAGAGAAAAATATAGAAATAAATAGAAGCAATGAAAAAGTTCAGGAGGAACAAAAAATACAGGAAGAATCTTCATTAAAAGAAAATGATAAGAAAAAACAAAATAGCCAGATAAAGATTGCTGTTATTTTAATGATTTCAATAATTGCTGTTATAATTATAGCTCCTTTTATTTATGGTCATTTTTTTACTAAATTCTACTATATTAATCTTGAATTTCAAAAAACAAAATTAGGAGATTTAAAGTTTTATTCTACAAGAATTCCCATTGCTGACCAGTCTCCTGCTGAAGGACAGTTACTTGACAGAGATAAAAAAACAGCTGAATATTTTATTAATTTAAGGGCTGATCCAAGAAAATTAGACAATGTTAAGGTAAATCTTAGCTATAATAATACAGAGCAATTAGATTTTATGAGAGCAAATGAGGTTTACATATCTTTTGATCCTAAAATGAAAAAATGCGATGATAATTCTGTTGCTTTGATAGATCTTTCTGGCTTTCTCAAGGAATTTGCAGGACTTAAAATAAAATCTGCTGTTTCAGATAAAAATGCTTCAGCAGAACTAAAAATCCCATATGTAACCTGCAATAAAAGCCAGTATATTACTGTGATAAATATAAGAAGTGGAAATGAAACAAAAATACAAAAAACAGGCGGAAATTGCTATGAATTAACATATGCAGATTGCGAGATAATACAGGTTACTGAAAAATTTAATCTTATTCTTATTGAGCAGTATATGAAATATTTTGAAGAAAAAAAGAGCTGGTGGAATTTTGGATAGATAAAAAATATAAAATTAAAAATCAGTAATACATATCATTTAAGAGATGTTGGTGAGAAGATTAGGTTATGGAAGATTAAAATAAATCTCTTAATCAACTAATTAAACAACTTCTAAGAATTAGACATTACCAAATTATTTAGCTGATTTTCAGATAGATATTTAAAGATTATTCCTTTAAATTAGATTATGAAAAAAAGAGCGAAAAGAAAAGAAAATAAGCCTGAAAATGTTAAGTCCTCTGATAACATACCTGCTGTTTTAATAAGATATTTAATATTATTGGGATTAATGTTTTCTCTGCCTTTAATTTACAGGATTTTTGCTCCTTTGACAATGTATCCTGTTGTCTGGTTGCTTAAGATTTTCTATAATGTTTCTCTTTCAGGAAGTTTTATATTAATCAATCTTATTCCAAAAATTGAACTAATTCCCGCATGCATAGCTGGTTCTGCTTATCTATTGCTTTTAATTTTAAACCTGACTGTTCCTATGAAGATTAAGAAAAGGATTTATTCAATAATTCTCTCTTTTTTGCTTCTGCTTATATTAAATATATTGAGAATCTTCTTTTTAGCAATACTTTATCATAATAATTTTGCTTATTTTGACATTACACATAAATTCTTCTGGTATTTCCTAAGCACTATATTTGTTGTAGGAATCTGGTTGTTTATTGCAAAGATATTTGCAATAAAAGAGATACCTGTTTATAGTGATATAAAGGGATTGATGAAAGATCTGAAAAAGAAATGATTTTATTAGAATTATTATATTTCTCCTTCCTGCCACTCTTTTCTTATTGGAATTGCCTATCTCTTATCAGTTATGGCTTATGTTGATTAAGCGAGATTGTAGTTTTTGTTGCTCTCTTACTTTCCTCACAACCATCTTAATCTTCCCATAAACATTTCTCATATTGTAGATTACTGAAATATTTTATTAGAATCATAAAAATTTTAACAGAGGTTTAATTAGTTGATTAAATTTTGACATCTGATAATTTGTTTTACTTTTGAATTCATATCTTCCTGCTTCTCATCTCAATAACTTAATCTCCTTATAAATAACTTATCAGTTTTTAACATTACCAATATTTATTGGAATTGCATATTATTTAAAATATGGAGCATCTGTTGATTTGTTATGGCTTATGTTTCATGTCTCTTGCTTCTCATCTGCACAACTTCTTAGTTTTTATATTACTAATACATTATCAAAAGATAGATAATAAATATTACTAAAAAAATATATAAGAAATTCTTATTGATATCCTTCTCTTGGAGAAGAAACCATTCTTCTTATAACAGCGATTATAGCTATGATTAATATTAAATTAACCAATACTATCAAGTATATGAACCAGTTGTTCTTAAAGTGATTAACAACTGACTGATAGTCTGTTGATTGTGCTTTTACAACTGAAAGAGATACTTTTTGTTCAACTGCTTTGTCTCCTGCTGTTCCATAAGCAGCCCTTATTATAAATTCTTTGTCTCCTTGTGCTGCTGAATCTACATTAAGAACTATGCTTGCATCTTTTGATTGTCCTGGAGAAAGTGTTATAGTCTGGGGGTCTATTGAAACTAGGCTTGACCATGCACTATTTCCATATATTGATAAAGTATAAGTAGTGTCTGTAGTTCCTGTATTTTTCAGTGTTGCCTGGATTATTACTTGTTTTCCTGCTGATGCTTCTGGTGTTTGGGGGTCAAGCTGAGCTGATATTTTTAATTGAGAGGCAGGTGTTGTTGGAGTTGCTGCTTGGCAATTTCCTAATACTTTAATTGTTTTTGTGAATTTCTTGCTTGATATTTCGCTGTAACTTCCTGAACCACTGTCATCATAATCATAATATGTTTTAAATTCTAAATCATAAGATTTTTCAGCAGCTTTAGCAGGTATGTTAAAACTAAAGTCCACTGTGTATGAATCTCCCTGGTCAAGGTCTTCTTGTATTACCTGATTTAAGTCAATTCCTAATTCTTTATTATATAGTGTAACTTTAAACTGATCTAGATAATCAACATCACCTATATTTACAACCTCTGCAGAAGCCTGAACAGTATCACTGCATTGAGCTGTTTCTTCTGGTGACAATACTATCTTGTCAACAACAACATGTTTATCAATATCTTCTTCTCTTGTTCCAGAGACTGCTTGAAAATATCTTCCATCTAAATCAGAAGAAAAAGAACTGCATATCTGGTCTTCTTTTCCACTTGAATAAGTTTTTATTACAAGATTATAATTTCCTTCTTTAAAGTCTGTTGGAACATTAAATTTGAATTCAACTGTTTTCTCCTTGCTATCTGCAAGACTGCTTAAGCTTATTTTTTTATTATCTAAATTATCCATATTTCCAATAACATTTTTTCCAGTTGAATCAAGTAATCCTAATTCAACATAAACACTGCTTACTCTATTATTTCCTGTATTTTCAACTTTTACTTTAACACTTATTGGATCTAAAGGCGTCCATTCAGTGTCATCTCCATCATCATTTCTTATATCCACACTAGATATTGTTAATGTTTGGTCAGCTGTTCCGACTTCTCCTGATTTACAAAATGTGCTTAAAAATTTTACAGGTATAGTTAAAGGATGAGTGATAGAAGAATTAGTAACAGATGTTGCTGTTGCAATTATATTTTTTGTATATTCTCCTACTTTAAAATTAGTCGCATCTCCTGAATAAGCAAAACTTATCAATCCTGTGTTTTGATTTGTTAAAACATTATTATAAACCAAAGATGAAGGTGTTGTAAGTGTAAGAATATGTGTGTTTCCATCATCAAATATAATAGGAAGCCCTGTAAGCTGTATATTTACTGCATCTGTTCCTGAATTAGTTATTGTAAAATTAGTCTGTGTAAGTGATTTTGTTAAACTAGCAGGAGTTGTTGAAGCGATTAGGACTGCTGCATTGACAACTGCAAGTGTTAAAATTGTCGTTAATAAAAATAAAGATATTATTTTTGATTTCATTTTTGTTATAATTTTTGAGTTATAACACCTTTATAAACTTTTCTGTCTTGAAAAATATATGTCAGAAAAATAGAAAAAATAAGAAATTAGTGTCTAAATTCAGTAATAAAAAAGTTTATAAGAGGGTTTTACTTAGAATAAACAATAGCATAGGGCTATGAATAGAATAAACATAAAAAGGAGGTTCAAATGAAGCTTAGAGATAAAATAGGTGCATGGATTTTTTTACTAGGGGTAGTGCTTGCTGTAATCTCAGGAATATTTACTGTTTCTAACAGCATTGTGTTTGCGCTTTTAGTATTAGTTGGAATTTTAGTTGGTTTTTTGAATGTGACTGGAAAAGAATCTTCTAAATTTCTATTGGCAGGAGCTGTATTAGTTATTGTTTCTTATATGGGACAGAGTGCTATTTCTGCTTTCAGCACTATTACTATAGGGCCATTAACTATAGGGACAATGATTACTGGAATATTAAATGCATTGTTAATACTATCTGTTCCAGCTGTAATAATTGTTGCACTAAAATCAATAGTTAATATTGCTAAGAACTAAACCTTTTGTTTTTTTATTTTTTTTGTATTTTGTGTAGATTGCCTATTATATAATAGAAGTAATAGGATGAATTAAGAGATGTGGGTGAGAAGCAAGAGTTATTTTATAAGATGCATAATCACTTACAGAAAATAATAATTTTCTGTCTGTTAAATTCTTACGAATTAAACATAATCAACTAATTAACCATCTCCTAAAGTTTTACATATTATCCAGAAAGTATCAGTAATGTATAAACCTGATAAGTTATGAAGATGAGATGATTAAGATGTTTATGAGAAAGAAAATAAGTAGATGAATACAATTCATCAAGGTGACAAATCAACAGATGAAACATATCTTAAGTTATAGATAATACTATAGTGAATAACATTAATTTTCGTAACTTTTGATGTTATTCCCTAAATAGTAAATCACTAACACTTATACGATTATTAAAGTGATTTCCTATAATAAAGATTAATATTATATTTCAGAAATTTCTGCGTAATTAATAATATCCGGGTTATCATATGATAATCCTAAACATGCTGTATTTACCCAGGAATCTATATTAAAGTTCTCAAACTGGGTTGTGTCTATATTATTAGAAAGGAAAATAAATGCATTTTTCCCTTTTTTGCTTAGTTTTTGCCTTAATTTAATAGCAAGTTCAATATTTTCCTGTCCTGGCTTTGTTGAAATCAGTATTCCTATATTGTTTGCCTTAAGGAATTTTAATAACGCAGCTCTTCTTTTTGCTTTTAGTTTTTCTATTTCTTCTTTAGGTATTTGTTTTATTGAGTTGTTAGCTATTATATATAGGCTAGAAACCTGGTGAAGAAGATTAAGATAGTGAAAGTCTCCGCCCCCAATAAAAAGCACAGGAAATTGGGTATTAATCTTTGAACATCCAAGAACCTGCTGAAAACCTGTTATTTTTATTTTGTTTTCTTTATTGCTTGTTAATTGTTTTTTTATTTTTAGTGCAATGTCCTTATATTGCACAGAATAAGCAATAAAGAGCATTTTAGGAAGCTTTTTTATTCCATTATCTGAAATATTAATATCCAAATTCTTTAGTTTTGATTCTATGTAGAGGATTTTCATAAAAAGAATAGAAAATGGAGATTTAAAGAAGTTTTGATTAAATAATTCATATTGTTTATATTAGTAATATGCAATTTTATCAGTTATGGCATCTGTTAATTTCACTTAATCTCCTCGTTAACATTTCTTAAGTTAGTTACATTACCAATAAATATATCTTTCATACTATAAATTATCCAATTTTATTTCCAGAATCACTCATTCATTCTGTTTCTGTCTCTGTCCCTATCTCTGTCTCTGTCCCTATCTCTGTCTCTATCCCTGCCATCCCTATCCTGCGGAGGCGCTGGTCTTTCAGAAGACTTGTGGATTTCTGCAAAAGAAGGTGTTACAATAATTATGTTTTCGCCAAAACCAGCTATGCTTCCTTCTAAAGCATCTGTTGTCTTTTTTATTTTGGAAATTGCTCTTTTTAATTCAATAACATCCTTTGCCCTTAATGGTTTTATGTCAATTATTGCAATTGTATAACCTTCTCTTAAAGAATTAAGAATAGGTGTAATGTCTTCAAAGCTTTTTAGAACAAAAGGACGCACTAAAATCTTGGATTTTTTGACTTCTCTGCCTAAGTCAATCTCAATATATTCTGGCTCGTCACCGCCTCCTCCGAACACTCTTTTTAATTTATCAAACACCATGATTTAAAATTAAATTATATAGTTTATAAACATTTCTATGATGTGAAATAGATTACTCTTTGAAACAATAAAAATTAGATAATATGCCTGGGGAATGTTAATAATTCAAAGCGAATCATCTGTTTATTAAGGAGTTTTGCAATTGCTCTCATCCGTAACTTAATCTGCTCATCAATATTTCTTAATTCATTACATTATTGATATATTCATCCAGTATAAGAATACTAAATTTATTTTATTTTTTTCATGACTTCTTCTTTTAATTTTTCTGACTGCTCTGTCAGATGAGATTCCTGCTTTTCAAATGATTTTAATCTCAAAGAAAGAACATCAATTTTCTGCTTCAAATCTTTTTCTGTTTTTTCTTTTTGTGTTTTTATTATTATGTTTCCTATTAATTTGAAAATATCTTCTTTTGATTTTGAAATTTCAGAAAGAGCATTTTCTGATTCATTCAATTCTGCCTGGAAAACCTGTTTTTGAAGAAGCAATCCATGAAGATTCTGCTCATAAGCCTGAAGCTCTTGAATTTTTTCCTGCGTTTCTTTGTCAATGTTCATTTTATTAAAAATCACCTCAATAATTTTTGGTAATATCACAACTTACAAATCTTATTCTCACTTGATTGAGCTGTAACCTGAATGAATTTTATTCATTTACTTACTTTACATTGATATATTACAAATATGTTTTTTATTAAGCATTAAATAGATAATCAGACAGCTTTAATCTTTACAACTGTGCTTCTTGGTTTATAAAATATTTTAGAGCCGCAATGAGGACAAAGAAATCTTTTTTGAAGAAGATTGTTTGTGATTTTTTTTCCGCATTTGAAACATTTGTATGTTGCCATTTTATTTGTTGTTTTTTATATTATTTAAATTTTTCCTAAAATTTAAATCCCTCTAAAATTAATATCTCAAAATTTTAGAGTTATTTAAGTTTTGCTGTTACTTCTTCTTTTTTTGGAAGATAATAAGCATGCGCTGCAAACTTTTTATTGCATTTTCTGCAATGCCAGATTCCTTTTGAAGTTCTTTTTGCAATTCCATTGCAAAATATGCAATTTTGTTTTTTTCTCTGAATATTTTCAACTTCTGTTATCTTAAGCCTGACGCTTCTTCCATATCTTGCCTTGAATCTTCCTGCTGCTTTTACTTTTTTTGTTCTCATGTTGAATTTTTTCTTATTTGATTTTATTTAATTTATATTAATAAATAAGATATTATTTGATGGAAATGAGGGTTTTTAAAATGTGTGGTTTTTATTTAGATGTTTATAAATTTCTTTTAGTATGTCAAGATCATGCTCAACACCTTTTAAATTAAAGCAATCATTTAATCTCTTGACTACTGGATTACCTTCTCCATTTTTTAATTTATTCAAATCTGGCATTGGTGCAATATAAATGAATCTTTCAACCTCAAGATTGATTGTTTTAAAAATCATTTTGTCTTTTTTGAAAAATTCATATTCTTTAATAGTTATTCCTAGTTCTTCTTTAATCTCTCTTTTTAAAGCCTCATCGGGAGTTTCATTTTCTTCAATTCCTCCTCCAAAAAATCCATATTCTTCTCCATGTTTACTAATTTCTCTCCTATCCTGCAATAAAATATTTCCTTTTTCATCATAAAAAATAATTATAGAAACTTTTCTTTTTTCCATTTTAAATAATGGGGTCGCTGAGATTTGAACTCAGATCGCAAAGTCCCAAACCTTGAATGTTAACCAGATTGCACCACGACCCCCTGAAAATATTAAAATTAAGCTATTTATAAAGATGTTGATTTATAGAAGAATATTAAAAGAGAATTAATCAAAATTATTTCTTTTTCTCAGCAGGCTTTGTTGCAGCCGGTTTTGATGCTGCTCCTGCTGAACCTGCTCCGGGTTTAGCACCTTCTGTTTTTGGTGCTGCAGATGTTGCTGTTGTTGCTGCTCCTGCCGCAGGCACTGCTGCAGCTGTTGCTTTTGCTGCTTCTGCTTCTTCAGCAGCTTTCTTAGCTAGATCTGCTTTCAAGTCCTGAGCAACTTTTATCTTTTTATAAAAATCATCAAGTTTTTTTCTTTTTTCAATCGGAGTCTCTGATAGTTTTTGATTTATTTCTTTATCAAATTTTCCCTCTGCAACTTCAATAATTAATTCATTTGGATTTTTGTCTTCAACAAAAATTCCCATTGCTGCACAAGTTCCTAAAATTGATTTAACTGCTGATTTGAAATCTTTTTCAAGCATATTTGCCTGCTTTACCTTAGCAACCTTGATTATGTCTTCAATAGATGCGTTTCCCATTTTTATTTCATTGATTTTTGCAGAACCTTTTTCTATTTTTAATTCTTTTTTAATTAATTCTGATGCAGGAGGTGAAAATACTTTTACATAAAACTCTTTTGTTTTTTTATCAACATCAATTTCAACAGGAACTTTCATTCCATGAAATTCTTTTGTTGAGTTATTTACTTCAGAAATAACCTTACCTATATTGATGCCTATTGGGCCAAGCTGTTGGGCTATTGCAGGGCCTGGCTTCATGTCTCCGCCTTCAATTAGCAACTTAATAATCATCAGGTATTAATCCTCCGCTTGGTTCATCATAACTTTTATTTATTTTCAGTTCTTCATCTGATTCATCCTTTTTAATGTTTTCTCCTTTATCTGATTCTTCAGTTTCTCCTTCTTCTTTTTCTCTCCTTATTACTTTGATATTATCAAGTTTTACTGTAACTGGAATTGGAACAATTGCTGCAAGAAGAGTAACAACTGCTTCTCCTTTTGACTTGTCAATACGAATGACTTTTGCTTTTTCCTTTTTGAATGGCTCCCCAATTATCTCGACAATGTCTCCTTTTTCAATATTAATCTCTTCAAGAACAGGCTCTATCATATTTTTTATTTCAGAATAATCAACGGTTTTTCCGATTATTCCTTTTACATAAGGAAGATTATATGCTGCTTCTTCTGCTGATTCCCTGTCTTCTGCTTCCAGGAAAATATAACCTCTCAAGCCATGAGGGCGTGCAAGAGCATAAACATTAAGATTATGTTTGTGAACTTTTACAGATATCATTTCCAATGCTCTGTCTTCCTTGTTTGTTGTTACTTTAATTATAAAAATCATTTTTTATTTATCTGTGTTATATTGGTAATGTAATATTAATAAGTTTTGGCTTCTGTTGATTTGCGTTAAATCATGTTGATTCGCTTAATCTCAGTAGCTTATCTTATCTGTTTATACAATACTAATATTTATTTATGCTTTGTTTATATTTATTTATTTATCGCCCAGCTAACTAATAATATCATTAGAAGCCTAATATTATTTAAAATTATGGGTTTATAAATATTTGTTTTACGGATAATTGCTCAGATGATATGAGAATTCTTAAACGAAAATTAGATTAAAGCTGATGC